>DATCPU010000311.1:0-3313 GCA_036569925.1 Candidatus Dormiibacterota bacterium | reverse complement strand
GTGGGCTGGTCCGGACCTTTCAGCTGTCAGCTGAGTTCACCAAGCTGACAGTGCTGGAGAACCTCCTCGTCGCCGCGCCGGACCAGAAGGGCGAATCGCTGCTCGGGGCCGAGCTGAGCCGCCTCTACTGGGGTCGGAGCGAAGCCGCCAACGTCGATGCCGCGCGCGACGTCCTGGACCGGTTTGCGATGACCCCCAAGGAGAATGAGCTGGCGGGAAACCTCAGCGGCGGACAGAAACGCCTGCTGGAGATCATGCGCGCGCTGATGACGAAACCGAAGATGCTCCTGCTCGACGAGCCGTTCGCCGGTGTCAACCCGACGCTGGCCCGCGAGATCGAGCAGTATCTGCTCGACCTTCGTGGCGAGGGCCTGTCGATGATCATGGTCGAGCACGAGCTCGCGGTGGTGGAGCGGCTGTGCGACCCGGTCGTGGTCATGGCGCAAGGCAAGGTCATCTCCGAGGGTTCGATGCGTGATGTCAGCGCGAGGCAGGAGGTGCTCGATGCCTACCTCGTCGGCTGACGGAACGGGTGGTCGGCCGGCTCCTTATCTGGAGGTCGACGACCTCAGTGCCGGCTACGGCGGGACGGTCATCGTCGATGGCGTCTCCGCGCGCGTCGGGCCGGGCGAAATAGTGACCATCGTCGGCCCCAACGGTGCCGGCAAGAGCACGTTCCTAAAGGCCATCGTGGGCATGATCCCGGCGCTCAGCGGCCATGTCCGCCTTGGCGGCGAGGACGTCACCAACATGCGGGCGAACAACCTGGCCAAGCGCGGCCTCGGTTACGTCCCGCAGGTGAACGACGTGTTCGACACGCTCTCGGTGCTCGACAACCTTGCGATCGGTGGCTACCTGTTGAGCAGGCCTGAAGCGGCGAAGCGCACGGAGGCTGTGCTCGAGACCTTTCCCGCGCTCAAGGCGATGCTGAAGCGAACGGCCAGCAAGCTCAGCGGCGGCGAGCGGAAGATGCTGGCGATCGCGAGGGTCCTGATGCTGGAGCCGCGCCTCCTGGTCCTCGACGAACCCACCTCCAACTTGAGCGCAGAACTCTCGAGGATGCTGCTCGAGGAGCACGTGCGCCGCCTCGGCAAGGGCGGCGCCGCTCTGCTCATCGTGGAGCAAAAAGCGCTAGCGGCCCTCACGATCTCGGACTGGGCGTACGTGATGGCGGCGGGAACGATGAAAGTCTCATGCGCGGCGAAGGAGCTGCTGGCGCGGAAGGACATCGGCGAGGTGTTTCTCGGCCGGAGCACCGAAGGGTCGAAGGTTGAACAGGCATCAGGTGGGCTGGGTTAGAGGAGAGGGAGATGGAGACCGCCAATAGCAAAACCGTCCTCGATGTCGTCATGCCGCCCAAGAGCGGCAAGGCGGTCGAGCTGAAGAGGGGTCAGAGCATCCGCATCACCGACCTCGAGGGCAAGCAGGTATGCGATGTCGCGGTGTTCAACATGGAGAACCTGCGCGAGAAGCTCTCGACCTCCTACTCGCGCACGCGGTACCCGATGAAGGTGACCGGCGACTACATCCCACGCGACCACCTCACCGAGGGCGACACGCTCATGTCCACGCTGTGCCGGCCGATGATGACGATCGTCAAGGAGACGGCCAAGATCAAGGGTGTCCACGACACCCACCACCGCATGTGCAACCGCTACCTGTATGAGTCGAATGGCTACGGTCCACGCGATGGATGCCAGGAGCAGATCGCAGCCGCGGTCGCGCCGTACGGCATCGCGCCAGAGGACCTGCCCGACACATTCGACCTGAACATGAATTTCACCCATGACTGCGAAAACCACAGGTGGTGGATCAAAGAACCTGTCAACGAGCCCGGGGACTACGTCGAGATGCGCGCCGAGATGGACGTGCTGGTGGGGCTCTCGAACTGCCCGCTGGATGTGATGGTGCCCTGTAACGCCTTCAATTGCACCCCGCTGCGGGTGCAGGTATTCGAGGCCTAGCGATGGATCTCCAGCTCACTGGCAAGGTGGCGTTCATCACAGGGGCGAGCAAGGGCATCGGCCGCGCTGTCGCCGAGCAGCTGGCCTCGGAAGGGGCGGACGTTGTGATCACGGCGCGGACAGCAGGGCCCCTGGAAGTGGCCGCACGTGAGGTCGCCGCCGGCAGCGGGCGAACAGTCATTGCGCTGCCGGGTGACATGAGCAAGCCCGAGGACGTCGACCGGTGCGTAACCGAGACCGTCAAGCGGTTCGGACACATCGACATCCTGGTCACCTGTGCAGGCAGCTCGCCAGGCGGTCTGCTCGAGGAGCTGACCGAAGAGCACTGGATGTCGAGCCTCAACTTGAAGTTCATGGGCTACGTTCGAACGGTGCGCGCGGTCATTCCGCACATGCGCGAGAGGGGAGAGGGCGCGATCGTGCTCGTGGTCGGCAACGATGGCTTAAAGCCGAGCTACTGGGAGATGACGGCGGGCGTCGCCAACGCGGCCGACATCAACTTCGCCTCCTCAGTGGCGGAGCAGTACGGCCGCTACGGCGTCCGCATCAACACAGTCAACCCCGGACCAGTCAACACCGACCGCTGGGACCTGCTTGAGAAGGCCTTTGCCCGCGACAAGAAGGTGGACCAGCGCCGTGCGCATGAGCTGGCCATCTCTTCGATACCGCTGCGGCGAATATGCGAACCGCAGGAGGTGGCGTCCCTGGTCACCTTCCTCGCGTCCCCGCGTGCCTACTTCATCAACGGCGCGCACATTCCAATCGACGGCGCCCAGCGCAAGGCGTTGATGGACGTCTGATGGGAAACGTGACCGAGGTCTTGATTCCCGCCGGAGAGGGCCGCGCCTTCCAGGTTCCGAACGGCGCTCTGCTGGAGATCATCGACGTCGAGGGGCAGCAGGTGGCCGATTTCATCTCGATCATCGCCAACGACCCGAAGGAGTGGCTGTCGGCGACCCACACGCGCTCGACGGTGCTGCGGCTGAACCTCAAAGTCGGCGATCGTCTCCAGACCAACTGGCGCCGCGACATGTACGAGGTCGTCAGCGACGACGTCGGCATGCACGACCTGATCACGTCGATGTGCGACGCCCGCCGGTACCGGATCGATTACGGGGTTGAGAACCATCGCAGCTGCCGCAGCAACTTCCTGGAAGCGCTGGCGCCATGGCGTTATGAGGAGTGGCAGATACCCGACGTAATCAACATCTTCCAGAATGCGCCCATCCACCCCGACCGGACATTCGGAAACGAGATTCCGCTCAGCCGGCCGGGAGACAAGATTGTTCTGCGCGCCCTCGTGGATGGCATCGTGGCTGCGATCTCGGCCTGTCCCCAGGACCTCAACC
>DATCPU010000310.1:0-4997 GCA_036569925.1 Candidatus Dormiibacterota bacterium | reverse complement strand
AATTTGATGTGGGTGTTCACGATCCGCAAGCGGATGGTGGCAAGCCGGTCGAGACGCGAACCGTAGAACTTTCCCACCTCGATGGGCTCATAAGAGCCGCCGGGCTCGTAGTACCGCAGGAGCCGCCCGAGAGCACCCGCTACATCAGCGGGATCGGTCGACACAAACTCCGCGTTGCACTCAAAAGCCACTGCTCGGAAATGGAGAGTCGCTTGACCTGCGTCGCGCTCGCTCACCCAGTCGTGGGGCGACCACGCCAGGAAGTCCGACACGAAGAAGGTGGCACGAGGGTTTGCCCGGATGGCGCCGAACGTGGGGTCGGCCTGGACACAATGGAGCTCGATCGTGTCGCCGGTCCTGACGAAGGGCAGGATGCTGACCTGCGGGTACCCGGCTGGAGCGCACGCGACGAGGGTGCCGTGGCGCATCTCAGCTACGAAACGGTCCGCCGCCTCCTGGTCAGGTGGGTAATTGGGGCTGGGGAACACCCCAACAGTTTGGCTTACCCCGCGCCCGGCTAGCAGGCGTGGGCGACGTCCGCGAAACCTGCGTATGGAAGGATCGGTCCCATCCGAGTCGGCACGACGATTGGGGGAGTCAACGACCCCATGTAGGTGTAGCGGTGGACGTCGGCCGGCGCCAGGCCTGCTGCCTCGCCGTTGCGCGCAAACCAGTTCAGGAAGACCTCGTCCTGCGGGTGCCAGACGGAGCCGGCTGCCGCATCCGGGTTGCCCGCGATCGGGAACCACACACCCGCCAGCGGGTCGCCCGTCTCGAGATCCGACGAGCAGACCGGTGAACCCGACGCTGTCCGAAACCGGTACGGCTGAACCACGTTGATGCCAAACGGGTTGTCGATCCACTCCGCGATCTCATGGCTCAAAGCGTGGATGTCCGAGAAGCCGGCGTACAGGTTCGGAAAGCCCGAGAAGCCATTTGGGGTGATGTACGTCGCGTACACAAACGTACGGATCTTGTCCTTGCCCTCGAGCGAGATCGGCACATCGCTGGCAGGCGATCCTGCCCCATGGCCGCCCAGAGTGCAGCAGTGAAGGTAGCTGCCGTCGGAGTAGAGGCCCACGTTGTTGGTGAGGAAGATCGGAAGGGTTGTCGGCTTGAGCTTCATTTCGTCGATGAGCGCTGCCAGCTGTCCCCTGAACCAGGTGGAATCGACGCGTCCTACCAGCACCCCGAGGGGGTTCAGCACGGCCACGCCCATCGCCTCAGGGACCTGAATGGACACCGTATCGGCCACGTCCGGCTGATCGAGTTTGACGTGGTAGTCGGTGCCGACCTTGCCGAACTGCGCGCGCGCGAATGCATCGCCGAACTGAACCCCGGAATCGCCGGAGATCTCGAAGCTGGCGGGAGTGAAAACTGGTGACGCGATGGTGTTCGCCACGTTGTCGGTGCCGTCCATCGTCACGGCCACGGGCGTCGGGTAGTAGTGAAGCGGCGGGATGTTGAGGACCGACACGTTCTGGGCCGCGGCCACGAAGGTCAAGCTCAACGGGACGATCCTGGTGTCGACAGAGGTCGATTGTTCAAGGCTGGGATCGGAGCCGACCATGGTGAACGGGTAAGTAACCCCGTTCGTCGGGTCGGTAAAGCTCGAGCTCCAGTGTGGAACCGTGCGGGGCTTCCGGTCCGAGGCATTCCCGTTGCCAGACGAGCTCGCCGCTAAAACGCCGGCCGACGGCAGCAATGCCGACACCAGGAGAGTGAGCCCACAGAGAGCCCAAGCCACGCCAAGGTTTCGAGACTTCAACGACCGGCCACTCCCATTCTGTTTGTTTGAATCGTCCACTGGTGCCCCGCTTGGAGGCTGTGTGAAGAATAGGGCCGCCAGGGGAAATTGCATCCCCCTTAGCAGGAATTCTTCGCAGGTTCTAGCTTTCGTCCTCGGCGACCGCGGCCTCCAATTCGATGTCGGGGTGCTGCACCACATAGACCTCCTCGTGGCGGTCGTGGCCTTCGAGGCGGCGCTTGCCGACGCTGACCAGACGGATGTCATCGCGAAGGATGTCGGCGACGATGGAGTAGGTCGTCTCGGAGACCAGGATCTGGTTGCCGACCGCCCGACGGCGCAGCTTGGCGCACCGGTTGACGGCAGGCGCGCGGTAGTCCCGATCCTGGGCGTCTGCTTCTCCGGTCAGCACGGCCATGCGGACGCTGATCGGGATCTTGTCGTCCCAGGACTCGGACATGAGGGCCTTCTGGGCGTCGAAGGCCGCCGCCACCGCGTCGGTCGCCCGCAGGAAGACGGCAAAGAAGCTGTCGCCCTCTCCTCGTTCCTTGAGCACCACGCCGCCATTGCCCTCGATGGCGGCGGTCAGGAGCTGGTCGTGGCGCTTCATCGCCGCGTACATCTGCGCCCGCCTCTGGAGCCAGATCGGAGTCGATTCGACGACGTCGGTCATCAGGAAGGTCACGACGCCGTCCGGCAGGAGCTCGCCATCCGCGGGCCCTGGGGCGGTCAGGGCGACGTCGCCTCCCCCATCGCGGGGATTCAGGTTGGCGACGACTCCGAAATAGTCGTCGATGGTCTTGGCTCGGCGGAAGAAGTGCACGTTGTAGGAGGGCAGGAAGCTCCAGACGGAAAAGCCATCGTCGACCTCGCCTTCCCGGAAGATGTCCGGAGCGAGGGCCAGCAATCTGCCCAACTTCGCCGTCGCCAGGGGGTCGAGCTGCAGCTCTCGGGCCGCGTCCTCGCTGGTCACCCTTTCGACAGCCTCATCGGCGTCGACGGCCAGACGGATCGCTTGGACGAATGTGTCGAGCTCGCCCTGGGCGCCCCGGCAGCGATGCAGCTGTTCCACGCTGAGCCTCGCTTCTGAGTCACCGTTTGACGGCTCATCCGGAGCGAACACGGCGATCACCCGCTCAAAGGCGTCGTCCACAGCAAACTCGCGCGTCGCGCTCTTGTACAGCTCCCCGACAGTTGGCCACCGGCCGTTGGCGACGAAGTAGCCGGCTGCGATCTGCTCATAGAGCCAGGTGGAACCGCTCAGCTGCAGATCCACGCCAAGAGCGGCTTGCAGGAAGGCGACAAGCGTGCGGTACAGCTCCTGGACGAAGACAAAACCGCCGACGCCGGCGACCTTGAATTCGCGGTCCAGGCCCAGACTGGAGTTGGGTTTGGAGACTCCGTCGCCGTATGTGAACGCTTCCGCGGCCACCAGGTCGCCATGGTTTCGCAGCTTGATCCGCGTCTGAGAAACTCGCTGTCCGGGGCCCGTGACATCCGGATTGTCGGCGACGTGAACCAGGCCGCCGGGACCCCATGCGCGCTGAATCGGCGCTCGGAGCTGGGAGACCAGCGAGTAAAAGCGCTGGATGAACACCAGCGCCTCCTTGCCAACACCCGTGTCATAGCTGTCCTGGTGTACGGCTCGCAGATCGTCTTCCCAGGAGGCGGTGATAGCTCCTCTCAAAGCGACGACGCCGGGCTGCATAAGTTTGTCTCCTAAACCGGGCGGTCCGAACTGGACTGCGGGATTTACGCGGCAGGAAAGGGTAGCCTGCCGCAAGCGGGGTCCGCTACGTCCAACGCTCCAGGAAGCCGTGCGGTTCGTCAAAAGGCTTGCGGGCCTGCCCACCCCATGGGATCTTTACCTCGTGACTGCTAACGAAGGCCACGCGATCGAGACGATGCAGGTCGAAGAGCGCCGCTACAAGCCTTCGCCCGAGTTCAGCCGGCAGGCGAACGCGCAGCCCGACATCTACAACCGAACCCTTGATGAGTTCTGGACCGAGGAATCGAAACGGATCACATGGTTCGAACCCTGGAAAGGCTTGTACGAGTGGAAGCCGCCCTATGCAAAGTGGTACTTGGGCGGCAAGCTGAATGTCTGCTTCAACTGCGTCGACCGCCACGTCGATGCGGGGCAAGGCGACAAGGTCGCGTTCTTCTGGGAGGGTGAGCCCGGGGACGATCGGCGCCAGGTCACGTTCGCCGACCTGCAAAAAGAGGTCGTGCGGTTCGCGAACGGCCTGAAGAAGGTCGGTGTCAAAAAGGGCACGCACATCGCGATCTATATGGGCATGATCCCCGAGCTGCCTGTGGCGATGCTGGCGTGCGCGCGCATCGGGGCGCCTTTCACCGTCGTGTTTGGTGGCTTCAGCGGCGAGGCGCTTTCCGACCGCATGAACGACATGCAGTGTGAGGTGATGCTCACGCAGGACGAGGGCTGGCGCCGAGGGAACCGGGTACCTCTCAAGGCCAATGCGGATGCGGGCATGGAATCGTCACCGAGCATCAAAAAGTGCGTCGTCGTCAGGCGAACCGGCGGCGACATCACGATGAAGGACGGGCGGGACGTCTGGGCGCACGACATCACCAAGGGTGTCGGCGACGACGCGGCCTCATGCCCGTGCGAGCCGATGGACTCGGAGGACCTTCTCTACCTTCTTTATACAAGCGGCACGACCGCCAAGCCCAAGGGGATCATCCACACGACCGGCGGCTACCTGGTCGGCGTCGCCACCACCCACCACTACATCTTCGACATCAAGCCCAGCTCGGTGTATTGGTGTGCAGCGGATATCGGCTGGGTGACAGGCCACAGTTACATCGTCTTCGGACCGCTCGCGAACGGCACCACGGGGATCATCTACGAAGGCACTCCCGACTTCCCGGACAAGGACCGCTGGTGGGAGATCGTCGAGCGCTATAAACCGGACATCCTCTACACCGCCCCGACCACGATCAGGACGCATATGAAGTGGGGCCCCGAATACGCAGCCAAGCACGACCTTAGTTCTCTGCGATTGCTGGGCAGCGTCGGCGAACCAATCAACCCAGAGGCATGGGTCTGGTACCGGGAGCACATCGGCGGCAACCGCACGCCGATCGTCGACACGTGGTGGCAGACCGAGACCGGAATGATCCTGATCACGCCGCTGCCCGGAATCACCACGCTCAAGCCAGGTTCTGCAACCAAGCCATTTCCGACGATTGACGCTGCGGTCTTCGACAACAGCGGCAAGGAGGTCCC
>DATCPU010000309.1:0-2684 GCA_036569925.1 Candidatus Dormiibacterota bacterium | reverse complement strand
ACGCCAACCATCCTCACTCGGCGCTTGGCATGATGTCTCCCGCCCGATTCGCTGCCAGCTGGCAGCGAATCGGCAACACGAACGGCTCAATCAACCCCGGACTCTCACTCGGGGTGGACCGATGAACGGGGTCCGGTCAGGAGAGCTGGCATTGGCCGATTGGGGGCGGTTACGGCTTAGCTCTTGGCGCCTGCCGTAACAGTGGCCGGGAACGCCGCCCAGCGGATCGCGATCGACGCAACCGTCGCCGTGTTCGAGGCAAACGCCGACGTTGTGCTCGAGAGTTGGCAGGTAATCGACGGCACCGAGTTCCACGATGGTGAACCCGCGCCGGCTGGTCGCCTCTATGTCGAGTTTCGCTACCGCGATCCCCACCGCGCCGATGAGCTGCAGTATCGGCCGGGTCGAGAGGTCCACGTCTACAGCACCCGAGGCCAGGTGCTCGAAAGTCAGGATTTTGGATGACGCACCCGCTGAGGGAGGCGCGGGAGAAACGAGGTTGGAGCTTGCAGGATCTCGCCGATGTCACCGGCCTCGACCGCACCACGATCCACAAGATTGAGAAAGGCACGAGCCCGGCGTGACGAAGGCGATCAGGCTCCGAGGGCTGTCGAAATGACGGTGGAGGATCTATGGGGCGTCGGAATGCCCCCATCCCGTTGATCGCCCGCGCTCCTCGCGCCGCCTCCTTGGCTGCTTCGGGCAGCAGAGCTACCACTTCAACGACCAACGACCCCAACCGGGAAGGAAGGCCCAAGATCACCGACAGCGCTCGACATGGCGGGCAGCTACCTGAGCCGCTCCGCGAGGCAAACAGGGCGCTCAGGTCCGGAGCGCCGGCTCGATGGCGAGCTTGACCGCGCTCCCGCCGCGGATCGCCCAGGCGATCCCGGTCTCCATCCCACGCAGCTCGTTCGGGTCGATGCGCGGCTCCTCGCGGGGTCGAACCTCGGAACTCACCACTTCGCCGTCCTTGAGCAGGTGGGTCACCTCGGTGCCCATCCTCGTTCCGCCCAGGCTGACGATCTCGTCCGGCATTTTCTGCTGATGGGTTAGGACCAGGTCGGTTTGCATCCCCAGCTTGTGGGCTTCGCCGTAGCTGGCGCCCGAGAGACAGCAGATGACGATCGCCGTGTTGCGGGAGGTGGCGTCGCGCAGCAGCTCGGGCGGGACGTCCTCGGGGTAGACCCCGTCGATGCAGATCAGGCAGAAGCGCTTGGGATCCTTGCGCCGGGCGATGAAGTCGCGGAGGTCGGCGAAGAGGAACGCGCGCTGCAGCTCGGAATCGAAATCGGTGAGCGAGCTCGCAAGCTCGACGAAGGCGGCATCTGCGTCTTCCCAGCCCCAGTCTCCGCGATGCTCTTCGTCGGGGCCGAAGAAGGCCCTGAATCGCATCGTCACTCGCTCCAGGAGCTCGCCTTCGAAGGCGGAAAGGGCTTGGACGAGCTCAGGGTCTTCCAGTCGCCGCTTCAGCTCTGCGCTCGACCTGGGCGGCCCGTCCGGTCCGTCGCAGGCGATCCGCAGCAGGTTCCCGGCGGCGAGGCGATCGGGCTCGTCGAAGAGGGTGAGCAGTCGCTCGACGACCCCGGCTGCGTCGCCGCGCCAGTGGTCGGGAGGCTCGCCGGGGTCCGTTTGCCTTGGGCCCGGCAGGCTTGAGCGGACTTCCCGCCCGGCGGCGCTCATCACCGTCTTGAACCGCTCGTGGTCCTTCGGGGCGGAGAGGCCGTGCAGGTAGATCACGGGCGCGTCGGTCTTCTGTGCGACCTCGCCCGCGATCCGCAGCGTCGTTTCCGTGTTGCCCGCCTCCGGGCCTCCGAAGATCAGGGCGTGGCCGAGCATCTGCTCGAACGGCCAAGTGGCGACCCCATTCAGGGAAGGCAAGGCATCCCCGGTGGATTGGATGCGACCGAGGACGACCCCGGCGGGGGTCTCGGCCTGCTGATCGATGCGAAACTCGGCCATGGCGGCTTTTTCTAGGTACCGGTTGGATCTCCTGCGTCAGCCGGCGTCGTCGATCGGCTCTACTCGGAAGGCCGAGCGCTGCGGGTGCGCGGGCTTGAAGAAGGTCGCGGTCTGGGCCTTCACCTGTCAAGGGGCGGGAAGCGCCCGGCGGGCGAGGCGAGGAACCGGGTGAAAAGAACTGAAGCTCACCGGCAGGCGAATCGCCGAGCGGGCCGGGATGTAGAGCAGGTCCAGGCCCTTGGCGAAGAACCAGGGGGCCGATGTCTGAGTCGGCGTTCGTCACCACGAGATGGAGAGGTCCGCATAAGGGCCTAACTCCCCTCCGGCTTGGGTGCTCCGGAATCTGAGGCGCCGTGTGCGGCCGTGTGGCCGGAATCGAGGCGGGGGCCGCGGCTCAGAGGTAGGGGAAATTGCGTGTTCGCCTGTGTACGGCTCGTGTGCCCGGCTTTAGGGAATCGGGCGACCTCGAGGAGGCGCGGCAACCCGGTGGGATGTAGCTCAGCCTCCGAAGAGGAAAGCGCGATCCCGCTCGGATCGCGCTTCCAATCTACTTGCGGGGTGAATTCCCCAGCCCCAGAGAAGGGCGTTATTTGGGTTCAGCTCCTAGTTTGGAGGCCCCTAGTAGTGGCTCAAATGGAGCGCGATACGGCGGGATCGCCGGGGATTCCGAAAACACAGAAGGCGTAAGCGTTCAGTCCCCCCCCCTCAGGCCAGTGCCGGGG
>DATCPU010000308.1:0-1933 GCA_036569925.1 Candidatus Dormiibacterota bacterium | reverse complement strand
GCATACGCCGCTGCCTCCTGCTTTTCCTTGACTATCCTCTCGACCTCCGAGGGCGCGACCCAGGACGGCATCTCGATCGCAGCCACCGGAGCCGGCGGCACGCCCGGCGCGGCCACGTACAGAGGCGCGACGGGCATCGCGGTGCGCTTACCCCGAAAACGCTTCCACTCCCTGCCGTTGTATCGCGATTTGCCATTCGGCGAGATGGCGTCCTGCCAGGCGCGGCCGTCCCAGAACCAGTTGGCGTCTGGCGACCAGCCCGGAGGCGTCAGCTGAGCCATCGCCAACTTCCTTCCGGGATGCTGGGCGTCAGAACGGTTTGAAGACCATCAGAAAGAAGAGGACGAGCAGGCCGATGGTGCCGACGACTGCCAGCTCGATGGGACGGGCCGGCTTGAGCGCCGGCTCGAGGTCCTTGGGTGGCTTTGCGTTGGCGGCATCGCGAGCCTTGTGGTACGGCACGCTCATCGCGGACATGATCACGATGACGACGACCAGGGTGCCGATTCCCGCCCAGATCCATCCGGTGTGCCACCAGCTGCCCACGAAGCCCATCCAGACGCCCGTCCCCACGATCACAAGCAGCGCCGGGTAGAAGACGGCGGCCGACTGGATCGATGCTCGCAGGAGCGCCGCGCGGGCGGCGTCGCTCGAGGCGCGGCGCAACATCAAAGACGAGCCGGCAGACACGCCGTGGGCGACTAGGAATGCACCAAGGCCAGCGATGTGGAAGAACTTGAGCCATAGATAGAGGCTGGCCACGTTGCGGGCAGCCTACCCGCTTGGCCCTGGGGTGGGCAAGCTTTTGGCAGCGGACGTCTACGGCCGCTGAACCAGGGCTAGAGTGAGCCGATGTACAAAGTTGAGATCGCTTTTGGTCGCGGTTTGCGGATGGACCTCAAGAGCAAGGACATCGTGCTGGTGGTGTCCAACGAGCACGGCAAGATGGGCGAGCTGCGGATCAGCCGGGGGTCGGTCGACTGGTGGGCCAAGCACAAGAAGGACGCGCCGACGACGCTGAAGTGGGAGCGCTTCGCGGACGTTATGGAGAATCCTGACCTGCCCACAAGGCGCAAAGTCCGGCGACCGGTCAAAGCAAAGCGGGCAGGCTAAGCGAGCCGGCTAGGAAGCCGTCGGGTTCAGCCAGGAATCGATGGTTTGGACCCGATATCGGGAACGCAACAGGGCTACGATCGCCGGGTCGCCGGCCGCGACCTCGATATACAGCCCGACATCGTCAAAGCCGTTCTCCAACACCACGATGCCTTGGGACTCGAGATTGGCATAGTCAGCCATCAGAGCCTGTTGATCCTTGAATCCGTCTGTGGTCGTATAACCGCCATCCATCTGGGCCGGCGAGGGAGGTTTGGGCGCCGTCCAGAGTCTGATGGGCTCCGTCGCAACCGCAGATCGGATGGGCGGGACCAGCAGCGCGAGCGACGTACCTGTCCAGGTCCCAATCAGCTGCATCGTGGGAGTGAAATAGGCGCCACGCGGCAATGCAATCGCTTCGAAGGGTAGGGGACTGGTGCCGACCTGGGTAATTGGAACCGACGACCCGCACTGGCCAGGCAAGGACAGAAGCATCGTCTGACATGCCCTGACAGTGCCATCGGGATAGACCGCCAAGGTGGCGGTGACTGTGAAGGTTCCGGAGTCGGAGCGAGGCGCTGTCGGCCCGGCTGCAGGCGATACGCCGGCTGCCGGCGGCACACCGGCTGCGCCACCACTGCAGGCACTCAGCGCGAGCGCTAGCACGATGCCTAAAACGGAAAAGGACCGCATGGCGAGATTATGTTGCGCCAGCGAAGGCCCGGACGCACACATGAAATCTATGCGGATCGATCCCAGATCAGCGTGCGGGTCACCGGTTCGCCGTCGCCGCTTGTGGTGGCCAGCTCGATCGTGAGGGTGTCACCATCCACATGCATCT
>DATCPU010000307.1:0-2793 GCA_036569925.1 Candidatus Dormiibacterota bacterium | reverse complement strand
GCTCCCAAGAGGGGCAATACAGTTACGCCGTGACCGACTTGAGTGGGAGCGTCCCACCTATAAGCACCACGCTTCCTCCCTTCGCCGAGATGGTGGGCCACGCCCAGGCCCTCGACCAGCTGCGTTCGCAGCTCATCTCAGGGCGGCTCGCGCACGCCTACCTTTTCGTCGGCGAGGCGGGCCTGGGCAAATCAACTGCCGCCCGCCTGCTGGCAGGAGCGCTCCTGACTGAGGCGCCGCTGCGCCGGCATCCTGACTACTGGGAGGACGATCGGATCAAGCCGTTGTCGATCAACGAGATCCGGCTGCTGCCCGACAAGGCGCCCGAGTTTCACGAGCTCTCCTTGCAGGCCTTCCTCAACCTGAAGCCCGCGGTCGGAGCGCTCAGAGTGGCACTGGTCGCCAACGTCGGCCGGCTGCGAGACCAGGACCAGGGCGTCCTGCTCAAAACCCTGGAGGAGCCGCACCCCCATCGCGTCATCATCCTGACCAGCCCCAGCCTGAATCCGTTTGTCGTGCTGCCCACGGTGGTCTCGCGCTGCCAGCGGGTGTTTTTCCACCCCGTCCCCGCCGCCGAGATCGAAAAGCTACTGCGTCGCGAAGGCCTCGACGCCGAGCGTGCGCAGGTGGTGGCGAACCTCGCTCGTGGCCGGCCGGGCTGGGCCCTGAAGGTCGCGGGCGACGACACGGTGATACACCTTCACCGCGAATGGACACGGCGGTTGGAGGAGGTGTTTGGGGCCCCGGCGGACGTTCCGCTGCAGGTGGCGGCGGAGCTGGACGGAAGCCAGATGGCGTGGCGCAGGAGCGAGGGGGACCACGAGGATCCGGCCCTGTTCGCGATCGCGAGCTGGCAGATCGAGCTGCGCCGCAGGATGCTGGGGAGCCGAGGGGCCGAGCAGGGCCGGTGGGCGCGGCTGGTCGAGCTGTCATACGACACGCTGGGCTACCTGGAGCAGAACGTCAGCCCTCGGTTGGCGATCGAGACGTTCCTACTCGAATGTCGGAAGGCTTCCTGAAGCAAGCCCTTCGGGGCTTCGAACCGTACGTGCCCGGCGAGCAGCCTCCTGACGAAGAGGGTTGGGTCAAGCTCAACACCAACGAGTCGCCGCTGCCTCCGTCGCCGAAGGTGATTGCGGCAATCAAGGCGGCGGCGGGGGATTCGCTGCGGCTCTATCCAAGCCCGACCGCAGCGCCGGCCCGCGCCGCCATCGCGAAGCACTTCGACCTCCACTCCTCGAACGTGGCCCTCGGCAATGGTGGCGACGACCTCATCGAGATGTGCTTTCGTGCCTTTGCGGGCAAGGGCGACCATGTCGCCTATCCGACCCCGACGTATCCGCTCTTTGAACCGCTGTGCACCATCCACGAGGCCGTCGCGGCCCCACATCCGTCCGGCGAGGGTTGGGGCTGGCCCAGGGAGCTGGCCGAAGATCACGCGCGTCTCAAGTTCATCGTTAACCCAAATTCGCCGACGGGCACCTGGTCGCCCGAGTCCGCAGTCGAGGAGGTCGTTTCCTCCGCGCGCGGCGTCGTGGTGCTGGACGAGGCCTACGTGGACTTCGCGCCGGAGTCCTGCATCGACCTCCTGAAGAGACATCGAAACCTGCTGATACTCCGGACGTTCTCGAAGTCTTATGCGCTGGCTGGAATGCGAGTCGGCTTCGCCCTGGGCGACCCGGAGCTGGTCGCTGCGCTCGACGCGGTCAAGGATTCATACAACCTGGACCGGCTGGCCATCGTGGCCGCGATCGCAGCCATCCAGGACGACAGGTACCATCGGACCATCGTCGACCACGTGGTCGCTGAGCGCGCCTGGCTGGCCGCTCAGCTCACCGAGCTGCGTTTCGATGTGGCACCGTCAGCCGCCAACTTCCTGTTCGTCCACCCGCCACAGGGCGGCCCTGCAGCCGCGGTCGCCGATGCCCTGCGCGAGCGGCAGATCCTGATCCGGCATTACGATCGTGAGCCGATCGCCGGCTGGTTTCGAATCACCATCGGCACCCGCGCCCAGCACGAAAAACTGCTCGGGGCTTTGAAGGAAATTCTCGATTGAGCCTGTTCGACCTCGTCTTGCTGATTGGCGGGGCCGTCGGGGTGGCGGGCGGCCTGTGGCCGTTGCTGACGGGTCGAAACTTTCCCGGCATCCTCGGGCGGGGATTCACGAATGGAGACAACCTGAGGCTCAAGCGAGCTCCCTCCATCTACTTTCGCGCGATGGGGGCCACGATTGCCACTTTCGGCTCGTTCATCCTGTACCTCGGAGTTCTCGTGTGGCTTTCGGCTAGTCGTCCCCCGTCAGACGCTGGCGTGGTGGGAGTAGTCGGGACCCTCATCCTCATCGCGGTTTCAGCCTCGCTGGCCTGGCTCCTTTGGCTCACCAATCGCCACAAGCTGTTTCGCTGGAACAAGCCATGAGCACGCCTACACGCGACGAAGCCTGGGACCTCATGGCGTCGATGACGCCATCGCTGACGCTCCGCCGCCATATGCGCAGCGTCGAGATGGCGATGCGCGCCTATGCCCGCCGCTTTGGCGAGGACGAGGAGCGGTGGGCGGTGCTGGGCGTCATCCACGACTGGGACTATGAGTCGGGACCGACGCTGGACCTCCACCCGATGAGGGGCATCGCGATGCTGCGGGAGAAGGGCTGGCCGGAAGACATCCTCGACGACATCGCGTCGCACGCCCTCTACCTGGACGTTCCGCGCGACACTCCTATCCGCAAGACTCTGCACGCGGTCGACGAGATGTCCGGGTTCATCATCGCGTGCGCCCTGGTCAAGCCCGACA
>DATCPU010000306.1:0-4535 GCA_036569925.1 Candidatus Dormiibacterota bacterium | reverse complement strand
CGCCCCTCGCTCGGACGCGAGCCTAGTATTCGATGAGGCCCACGGAGATCTGGTCCTGTTCGGTGGACGCGCTGGTGCTAGTGCGAACGGAGTCGCAAAGGTATCGGACAACGAAACTTGGACCTGGGCCGGCAAGAGTTGGACGTTGCACCACTCAGCGTCGGCGCCGCCGGCGCGAATCAGCCAGGTGATGGCCTATGACGCTGCGCATCAGGACGTCGTGCTCTTTGGGGGAACCGCGCTGACGACCACTCCGGGGCAGGGAGGGCCGGCTTACCTGAACGACACCTGGACCTGGAACGGCTCAACGTGGAAGGAGCAGCATCCGGCGCATGAGCCGACGTTCGACTTCTCCTGGCCTGCGACGATGGCGTTCGATCCGGTTTCCCGGACAGTCCTCCTGTTCGGGTTTACGGTTACGACGTCCGGGAACCTGACAAACATGCAGTCGGAGACGTGGTCATGGGGCGGTGCTGACTGGGCGCAACTGTCGCCGTCGAGCGGCCCACAGGGAACAGGGACCATGGTCGAGGGCGCCACGAGCCTCCTCCTGATCGCAGGCCAGATCTGGCGTTGGGACGGGAGCAACTGGACCGGCGTCGGACCGCTGCACAACGATGCCACGGGGTTGGGCTCGGCCGCGTACGACCCACAGCGCGGACAGATCGTGTCCCTTGACGGCGGAGACACCTGGACGTGGGACGGGTCGGCCTGGACACGGCAACATCCGCAGGCGCAACCGCAAATTGCCGGATACATGGCGTACTTCGCACCCTTGCATGAGGTCGTCTCGTGGGGCGACCTTTCGGGCAACACGAACAACGACATATGGGCCTGGGACGGATCGACCTGGAACCTCGTGCAGAAAGGCACGGTCACGTATTCACCCCCGGCGGGCCAGCTCGGGCCAGCCTCTCCTGCAGCGGCCGAGGCCTACATTCGGCAGAACGTGACGAAGACGTCACCCGTACTACTGCCAACATTGCTGCCGGTGACGATGGACGCGACGGTCGACCTCTCCGCCGACTACTTCAATGTGCAGTACCGCAGCGACCAGCGCGACAAGACGATCGATTTCGGAATCGTGGCGGCCAATCCGCCGCCGGGCGGGTCGGCTTCGAGCGAAAGGCGTGTCAAGTTCAGGAAGGCTGTCGCGATGAAGTCCGTGCCTGCTGGATATGCCGAGTACTTTGTCTACGACACGAGCTCTCCGACCAGCGCTCGCTGGTTGATGTGGGTCGAACCCGGCACGATGTCGAATCCGCAGTTGGCTGGACCCGGAGTGCCGTACTTCCTGAGCGCGACCGGATTGACCGACGCTGAGTTCTGGCGGGTCGCAAATTCCTTGAAGTGAGGACGGCCGACCTCGATCGGATCGACCTCAGCATTTGAGTAGTGGCGGAGGGGCAGGGATCTACCTCCGCACGTCAATCCCCGACGGCTACCGGATGATTCTCGACTGAGGGCCCAACATGCGGGTTCCCGCGAGGGTACTTCTAGTTTGAGTCGACGCGAAATACCGGATAGCGATCACCCGCAGCCACGACGACATCAGGATCGGCTGACCCGAAGAAGCGGACGCCTCCCCTGACCTGCTGAAGGAACCCTCGTAGAGCCGGGCCGCGCTCTTCGACCGGCAATTCAACGAGACGCACCTGTTCGACGTTCCGCCCGCGCCCGAGTGTGCCCGCTCCCGCTGCGCGCACGTTCAGGACCCAGGCCGCATCCGAAAAGGCGGCGACGATGTACCGGCTCCCGTCAATCGTCGCGATCGAGATGGGCGTCCTTCGCACCTCTCCACTCTTCCGCCCGCGAACCGAGAGTAGATACTGCGATCCGATCCTCAGACCGCGCCGCAGCATCGCGACGTTCAATCGAACCATCCACATCGGCGGCGGTTTCACCTCGGGCATGCCCGGACAATACGCCAGGCTTTCTCGTGTTTAGGTGCCGGTTCCAGCCCGTTGGGGAACAAGTACGTCGACTGGCCGGAACGGAGAACTGCTGGCGCGCTGTCGTGAACGGATGAAATGGCGGAGGGGCAGGGATTTGAACCCTGGATAGGCTTGCACCTATAACAGTTTTCAAGACTGTCGCCATCAACCGGACTCGGCCACCCCTCCACGGGCACCAAGGATTCTAGGAACTCAGCGCGCCCCGATAACCTCCAGCCCACCCATGTAATGCCGCAGGGGCTCAGGCACCGTGATCGTTCCGTCGGACTTTTGGTAGGTCTCCATGATGGCGTCGATGGTCCGCGTCAGCGCCAAGCCGCTGCCGTTGATCGTGTGCGCGTAACGCGGCGGCGCCCCGCGCGCCGGCCGGTATCGAATGTTGGCGCGCATCGCCTGGAAGTCATTGAACACCGAGCACGACGACACCTCGAGGAATCGGTTTAGGCCGGGACACCACGCTTCGAGGTCGTACTTCTTGTACTGCGCAAACCCCATGTCAGCAGTACACATGAACAGGGTCCGGTAGTGCAGCCCGAGGCGCTGGAGGATGTCCTCAGCGTCCGCCGTCAGCTTCTCAAACTCATCCATCGACGTCTCGGCGGTCGTCACCTTGACCAGCTCCACCTTCGAGAACTGGTGCAGCCGTATGAACCCGCGCGTGTCCTTGCCCGCGGCTCCCGCTTCGGTGCGCCACGAGGGTGCATACGCAACGTATTTCAGCGGCAGCTGATCCGCGTCGAGGATCTCGTCACGGTGAAAGTTGGTGACGGGCACCTCCGCCGTCGGAATGAGCCACAGGTCTTCGTTCTCGACCTTGTAGGCCATGTCAGCGAACTTTGGTAGATTCGCCGTACCCAACATCGATGCGCTGTTCACCAGCATGGGAGGCAGCACCTCCGTGTAGCCGTGCTCCCGCGTATGCACGTCGAGCATGAACTGCACCAATGCCCGCTCCAGGCGCGCCCCCTCGCCGAGTAGAAACGCAAAGCGAGAGCCGGCAACCCGGGCCGCGTGCTCAAAGTCCATGATGCCCAGCGCCTCGCCAAGGTCGTAGTGAGTGCGCGGCGCGAAGCCGATGTCCGGCTTGTCGCCCCACTCGCGCAGGACCACGTTGTCGGCCTCGCTCTCCCCGACCGGCACCGACTCGTCAAAGACATTTGGCACCCGCATCAGGAGATCGTCCAACCGCGCTTTGATCGCATCGGCCTCGGCCAGCTCGGCCTTGCCGCTGTCGGCCATCTCACGCAGCCTCTCCTTGAGCTGCTCGTCCCGCGTCTTGGCGAACTCCTTGGACAGGCGGTTCTGTTCGGCCTTGATCGTCTCCGCGGCGTTCTGATGGGAACGCCATTGGCGGTCCAGCTCGAGGATCTCGTCGATCGGCGCGTCCTCTTTCTTCAGCGCAGCGGCGCGACGCACCCGCTCCGGCTCTTTGCGAATGAGCTCGAGCGGCAGCACCCTACGACTCAGCTTTCATGACGGGAAACAGGATCACGTCGCGTATCGATGGCTGGTCCGTCAGCAGCATCACCAACCTGTCGATCCCGACCCCGAGACCTCCGCAAGGTGGCAGACCGTACTCCACGGCCCGCAGGAAGTCCTCATCCATCGGATGCGCCTCAACGTCGCCGGCAGCGCGCTTGGCCGCCTGTCCTTCGAAGCGCGCGCGTTGATCGACGGGATCTGTCAGCTCGGTGAAAGCGTTTGCATACTCGCGGCCGAGGATGATCAGCTCAAAGCGCTCCACGAACCGAGGGTCATCCTTGCGCGGCCGCGCCAGCGGCGAGATCTCGATCGGATAGTCGATGACAAACGTCGGCTGCCGGAGCTTGGCTTCCACGTGCTCCTCAAACAGTTCGTTGAGCTCGTTGCCCACCGCCTCCCGACCAGTGAACTCCAGCACAAGGTCTGCCATTCGCGCCCGCCTGTACGGAGGTGTCAGGTCGACCTCCTCACCCTGATAGGTGGTCGCGAGCGGGCGGCCGGCTGACGTCGCCGAGCCCACGATGAGGTCTTCGACCAGCTTCATGACATCGTCGTAGTCCGCGTATGCCTCGTAGCACTCGAGCATCGTGAACTCCGGGTTGTGTCGCGGCGACAATCCCTCGTTGCGAAATACGCGACCCACCTCGTAGACCCGCTCGAAGCCGCCCACCAGCAGTCGTTTCAGATGCAGCTCCAGGGCAATGCGCAGATAGAGGTCGCGATCGAGCGAGTTGTGATGCGTGAGAAACGGCCGCGCGTGGCCGCCACCGGGCACCTCCTGCAGCACTGGCGTCTCCACCTCAACGAATCCGCGCCCATCGAGCAGGCTCCGCAACCCCGTGATGATCCTGGTCCGCGCTCGAAACACCTCGCGCACCTCGGGGTTCGCAATCAGGTCGACGTAGCGCTGTCGGTAGCGGATCTCGATGTCCTTGAGCCCATGCCATTTCTCCGGCAGCGGCCGCAGCGCCTTGGTCAGCAGCTGGACCGAGCGCACCTCGACGGTTGGCTCGCCGCGCCGGGTGCGGAACATCGGCCCCTTGACGCCGATCACGTCGCCAGGGTCGAGGTCGGAGAACAGCTGGAACGCTTCAGGAC
>DATCPU010000305.1:0-9575 GCA_036569925.1 Candidatus Dormiibacterota bacterium | reverse complement strand
GCGCAGATCGGGTGCCTCGCCCTCGACGATTCGGGCAGGTTGGTCCTCAAGGGCGGATTCGGCACCGACTCCACGACCGCCGAAAAGCTCGCGCTCGGAGTCGGAGGCGACATCTGCCGCGATGTCATGGCCTCGGGCAGGCCGTTCATGGAGGCGATGGACCACGGCACGGTCAACGACAGCCCGCTCAACCCGCGCGCTGTGCTGTGCGTGCCGATCACGCTTCGCGGCACACCGACCGGCGTCCTATTTCTGGCGAACTACCAGGTCGGCCACGCCTTCACACCCGACCATCGAAACCTCGTCACCGAGCTGGCGGCCCAGGCTGGAGTCACCATCGATAACGCCCGACTCTTCAAGGAAAACCAGGAGGGCTTCCTGTCGGCCCTGAAGGCGCTCGCCATCGCCGAAGACGAGCGCGACCCGTATACGGCGGGCCACTCCCAGCGGGTCACGCAGTACGCGCTCATGATCGCCCGCCAGATGAAGTACGCGTCCAAAGACCAGGAGGCATGGGTCAGGCTCGAACGCGGAGGCATCCTCCACGACATCGGGAAGATCGTGGTGCCGGATGCGATCCTCACGAAGGCGGGCAAGCTCACCGACGCCGAGTTCGCGAAGATGAAAGAGCACCCAGTCGCGGGCTTCAACATCCTGAGCGGGTTGAAGATGCTCACCGATGAGCTGGTGATCGTGCGATCCCACCATGAGCGCTATGACGGCAAGGGCTATCCCGACCGCAAGAAGGGCGATGAGCTACCGATGTTCGCCTGGATAGTCAGCGCCGCCGACGCCATCGACGCGATGACCTCCGATCGGCCGTATCGCAAGGCCTCGTCGTTGGAGGTTGCGGTCGAGCAGGTGAGGGCAGGTGCGGGGACGCATTTCCATCCGGACGTGGCCGAGGCCGTGCTGGATGCGACGCACAACGGAACTCTGAAAGTGATCCCGCAGGAAAACCTGTACAAGGACGCGCCGGCGATCGGAGCGTTCGAGAACCCGACCAGCTGATTAAGTCAGAACCTCTAACCTCTCTCCCCTTAAGGGGAGAGAGCCTGAGAGGGGAGCGTTAGCTCGGTACGCCCGGGCCAGCGCGTGCCAGTTGAAGCCCCTCTCCCCAGCCCTCTCCCCTAAAGGTGAGAGGGTGCTAGTGCCTAGTAGGCTCGGGCGAGTGCTACTCGGTGCTTGGCCGGCTTGCCGCAGAGCAGGCACTTCCCAGAAGCCTTCTCATCGGGGTCGATGGTGCGAACCGTGACGCCTCCGGCGTCCGCCTTGATCTTCAGCTCGCACTCCGCATCGCCGCACCAGGGCACCCACACGAAGCCAGAGCCTTCTTTGAAATGGGCGACCACCTCGGCGAGCGTGGACATCTCTCGAGTGTTCTCGTTGAGAAAGCCCTGGGCTCGCTCGTAGAGCGCTTTCTGGAATGAGGCCAGCTCGTCGGCGAGCCTCGCGCCGATGCCCGCCACCGGCAGCGGGCGGCGCTGGCGCGAGAGCCTGTCGACGAGCTCGACCTGGCCGGCGTCAGCGTCGCGACCGCCAACGTTCAGGCGCAGGGGGACGCCCTTCATCTCCCAGTGCGCGTATTTGTCGCCAGGCCTCTCGTCGCGCCAGTCGACGCGGTGCCGGATGCCCGCAGCCTTCAGCTCAGGGCTCCAGCCGGCGATGAACGCCTCGACTTTCGCCCGACTCTCCGTATCCCTGAAGATCGGCACGATCACGACCTGGATCGGAGCAACTTTCGGCGGGATGATAAGGCCAGAGTCATCACCATGCGCCATCACCAGCGCCCCGACCAGCCGGGTGCTTATGCCCCACGACGTCGAGTAGCAAAGCTCACGTTCGTTGTCTTTGTTCGAGAAAGAGATGTCGTAAGCGCGTGCGAAGTTCTGGCCGAAGTAGTGCGATGTCCCCATCTGAAGCGCCATCCCGTCGCGCATGAGGCCCTCAATCGTGAGCGTGTAAACCGCGCCGGGGAACGTCTCCGCCGGTGATTTCTTGCCCGCCAGCACCGGCACCGCGAGCCATTCCTGCGCAATGTCGCGGTAGTAGCCAAGGATGAGGTCCACCTCGTCCATCGCCTCTTGAGCGGTGGCGTGAAACGTGTGCCCCTCCTGCCACCAGAACTCGCGTGAACGGAGAAAGAGGCGCGAGCGCATCTCCCAGCGCACGACGCTGTTCCACTGGTTGGTGAGCTGCGGCAAGTCGCGGTGGCTCTGGATGTAGCGCTTGATGATCGACCCGACGATCGTCTCAGACGTCGGTCGAACCGCGAGCGGCTCCTCCAGGTCCTCGTTGCTAGAGCCGGCCCTCGTCACCCATGCCACCTCGGGGGCAAAGCCCTCGACGTGCTCGGCTTCCTTCACCAGGAAGTCCCGAGGGATCAGCAGCGGGAAGGCCCAGTTCTCGTGGCCGCTCTCTTTGATCATGTCGTCGAAGGCGCGCTGGATCGCCTCCCACATCCCCCACCCATAGGGCCGCACGACCATCATGCCGCGGATCCCCGACCAGTCCGCAAGCTCGGCCTTTCGGATGACGTCGGTGTACCAGCGGTCGAAGTCCGCGGACATCTTGGTGATGTCCTTTACGAATTCCTGCTGTTCTTCAGCCACCTCTTTCATCCGACGCGTTCGGCGGCGATCGCGTCGATCTCAGCGAGCAGGACGGACAGCAGCTCCTCCTGGGGAACCGTCTTGAAGAGCTTGCCCTTCTTGAAGATGACGCCCTTGCCGCGGCCGCCGGTGACGCCGATGTCGGCGTGGCGCGCCTCCGCAGGTCCATTGACCACGCAGCCCATGACCGCGACGGTGATCGGGATCTTAAGTCGCGCGATGTGGGCCTCGACCGCTTTCACGGTCGGCACCATGTCGTACTCGAGCCTGCCGCACGTCGGGCAGGCGACGAGGGTCGCGCTCTCGTTGCGGATCGCGAGCGTCTTCAGGATTTCGTGCGCGACGCGAATTTCCTCGCGGGGATCCGAGGTCGCAAGCGAGACGCGGATCGTGTCACCGATGCCCTCGCTCAGCAGGATGCCCATGCCCACGGCGCTGCGGATGCTGCCCGCCTCGACCGGACCCGATTCAGTGACACCGAGGTGGATCGGATACGGACGCGCGACCGCGAACTTGCGGTTCGCCATGATGTTCGTCCAAACGTCGGTGGCCTTCAACGAAACTTTGATGAAGCCCGGTCCGTAGTCGAGCTCCTCGAGGATCTTGCAATGCCCGATAGCGACTTCGACCATGCGGTCCGCGGTCTGCTCGCGGTTGTCGCGGTCGATGTGATGCTCCTCGCGCATCGTCTTGTGGACCTCTTCGGGAAGCGAGCCGGCATTGACGCCGATGCGAAACGGGATCTGGCGTTCCTTGGCAGCGTTGACCACCTTGGTCACCTTGTCGCGGTCGGGGATGTTGCCCGGGTTCAGGCGCAGACAGGCGACCCCGGCCTCGATCGCCATGAGGGCCAACGTGTGGTCGTAGTGGATGTCGGCGATCACCGGCAGGGGCGAGCCCTTGACTATCTCCTTCAGCGCCTCGGCCGCCTCGCGGTCGGGCACGGCGGGGCGCACGATCTCGCAGCCAGCCTCCTTCAGCTCGTGGATCTGGCGAAGCGTGGCCTTGACGTCGCGCGTGTCGGTCTTGGTCATCGTCTGGACGGCAATGGGCGCCGCCCCGCCAACCACCACACCGCCGACATTGACGGGTATTGACTTTCTTCGAGTCACCATTAGTGGATACCGGTGAACTGGCCCGCGGCCAGCCGCTGGATGTCGAGGAAGCTGATGATCGCCGCCAGTGCCAGCAGGGCGACCAGGCCCCACCGCTGGAAGTTGAGCTCCATGTTCCGATCGAACGGCCGGCGCCGGATCCACTCGATGACCGCGATCACGATCCGGCCGCCGTCGAGGGCGAGTAGCGGCAGCAGGTTGGTGAACCCGAGGGCGACCGAGAGCAGCGCCACCAGGAAGACGTAGGTCGGCGGCCCTTGATTCACTGATTCGGCGGTGATGGCGCCGATGCCGATTGGCCCGGTCAGGCCCTGCGGGCCGAGCAGGCCGCCCTTGACCTGGCCTGAGACGAGCGCATCAAGTCCCTGGACGATGCTGCCCACAGCCACGAACGGGAACGAAACGCCGTCCTGGATGGCGGTCTGCACAGTCAGGACCCGGGGCGCGACGCCGACGCCGATCCTGCAGACCGGCGGTACCGCGTTCGTGCAAGTGGGCGTCACGGTGAGGGTGAAGGCCTTGCCGTCAGGGTGAACGCCCGCCAGCACCAACGCCTCTCCGGGATGGGCGTTCTCCTCGCTCGAGATGAAGCCGGGCGCGGTGACGGGCTTGCCGTTGACGTGGCGCACGCTGTCGCCCACCTGGAGGCCGGCGACCGCCGCGGGCGTTCCGGCCACTACTCTCTGGATCTTCCCGGGGTCGTCGTTCAGCTGGGTCAGCTCGAAGCCTGTGATCAGCAGCATCGCGATCAGGAAGTTGGCCAGCGGCCCCGCGAAGAGGATTCCGATCTTCTGCACCGGATGCTTGGAGTGGAACCCGTTCGGCTCCTCGAAGTCACCCGCCTCCATGCCGCCCATTCGGACATACCCCAGGATCGGGAACGCCCGGAGCGCGTAGAGGGTGCCGCCCCGAACGAACGAAAGCAGCTTCGGCCCGGCGCCGACCGAGAACTCGATCACCCGGACCTTGAACAGCTTGGCCGCAAGGAAATGGCCGCCTTCGTGGGGGGCGATCAGGATCAGGAACATCCCGCAAATGCCGACGGCGATCAGGAGCCAGTTGAGCAGTGTGCTCACGTCTTCAGCCTACCGGAGTTGACTTTCACGTACTCCCGCGCCCAGCGGTCGGCCTCCAGGATCTCCGGCAGCGACTCGCCGGCGCCGGGAAATGCCCGGAGGGCCCGCTCGACCGTGCGCACGATCCCGCTGAACGGGATCGCGCCGGCGAGGAAGGCGTTGACGGCCTCCTCGTTGGCGGCATTCAGAACCGCCGGGCGGCCCCCGCCGAGCGCCGCTGCTTCACGGGCCAGCCCGACGCCGGGGAAGCGCTCCTCGTCGAGGGCATGAAAGTCCAGGGCGTCGAGCTCCTCGACCACCGTCTGCGGGACGGCGTCGGCGAGGCGGTCCGGATAGCCAAGCGCCACGGAGATCGGCAGGCGCATGTCCGGGCGGCCAAGCTGAGCCTTTAGGGAACCATCGACGAACTCCACCATCGAGTGCACGACGCTCTGCGGATGGATGACCACTGAGATCCTGTCGAGTGGGACGTCGAACAGGTGGTGGGCCTCGATCACCTCGAGTCCCTTGTTCATCAGCGTCGCGGAGTCGATGGTCACCTTCGGTCCCATGGACCACCGGGGATGGTTCAGCGCCTCGTCCAGCGTCACCTGATCGAGGTCCAGGTCGGGGTGCGCCCAGAATGGGCCGCCGCTGGCGGTGAGGATCAGACGGCGGACGCTGTCGCGACGCTCGCCCCAAAGGCACTGCCAGATGGCGCTGTGCTCGGAGTCGACCGGTCTAATGCCCCGCTCCCCGGCGGCCTTCATGACCAGCGCCCCCGCCATGACGAGGACCTCTTTGGTGGCCAGCGCAACCTCCTTGCCGGCTTTGAGCGCGTGCAGCGTTGGCGCCAGAGCCCGAGCGCCAGGTATGGCGACGACCACGAGGTCGCAACGAGGATCGGTCACCATCGCCTCCACCCTGGCGTCGAAATCCGCTTCGCCGGCCTGGCCCTGGATGAGGTACTCGGCCGTGCGCTTGGCGGATCTGCGTCCTTCGGTGAGGCCGAACAGCTTCAGGCGGGCGGGATTGCGGTCGATGACGTCGAGCGTCTGCTGGCCGATCGATCCGGTAGCACCCAGCACCGCCACGTTGATCGGTCTCGTCATTGAAGTAGGTGGAACAACGTGACATAGAAGTAGACGAGGATCGGGGGAAACAGGATGGAGTCGAGGCGGTCGAGCACTCCGCCATGTCCGGGGATCAGGTTCGAGGAATCCTTGACCTCGGCGATGCGCTTCATCTGTGACTCGACCAGATCGCCGATTTGGGCGCCCGCGCCAACGAGGATCCCGAGGGCAATCGCGTGGATCGGCTGGATGCCGATGATCATCGACACTCCAACCACCATGACGATGACAGCGCCGACCACCCCGGCAATGGCGCCCTCGACCGTCTTGCGCGGGCTGATCGCGGGGAAGAAGGGGTGACGCCCAATCCTGCTGCCGACGAGCAGTGCCGCGGCGTCATTGGCGACCACCGCGAAGATGATGAACAGCGCCCAGACGAGGCCGTGCGGATGCGACGAGTACAGGACCAGGTAGTAGTTGAATGGCATGCCGATGTACAGGGCGCCGGCCATGCCCATGGCCCAGCGACCGAGACCCTGGCGGCGACCGGGCACGAACAAGAAGGCGGCGAGGCCGCCGACCAGGGCGAGTGAGAGCACCAGGTCGACATCGAACTGCTTGAGCACGGTGCCGCTGAAGGCGAAGAAGGCGCCGAGCGGGAAGAGCAGCCAGCTCGGTGCGCGCGAGCCCATGCCCTCTGACAGGTTTCGAAACTCCCAAAGCGACAGGCCGGCAAGCACGATGACGAGCGCGTATGCGCCGTAGATGCCGACGTAGATCGCGCCGATGACGATGGCGAGCATGACGAAGGCGCTCAGAATCCTGATGAGCAGGGGACTGGGCTTTCGGCCGGTGGGAATGAGCCGGCTCTCGGTGGTCATCCTATGGCCGACTCCGGCCGGCCGCCGAACTTCCGCACCCGCGAACCGTAGTCAGCGATCGCCACTTTGAGATCAGCGACGTCGTAGTCGGGCCAGAGCGTCTCGCTGACCAGCATCTCGGAGTAGGCGGACTGCCACAGCAGGAAGTTGCTGACCCGGTGCTCGCCGGCCGTGCGGATGATGAGATCGGGCTCCGGGAGGTCAGGAACGTAGAGTCGCGCCGTGATCGCGGCCTCATCCACCTCGCTCGCGCTCACCCCGTCCTCGATCAGCCTGCGGGTCGCATCGACGATCTCAGCACGGCCTCCATAGTTGAGGCAGACGTTCAGCACGCCGCCCTTGTTCCTCGCCGTGCGCTCCATCGCTTCTTCGATACGCTCGCGCATCTTGGACGACAGCTCGTCCCGCCGGCCGCTGACGACGATGCGCACGCCGCGCCTGTGCATCTCGTCGATCTCACGCTGCATGGTTTCGTGGAAGAGCCTCATGAGGGCCCGCACCTCGGCGCGAGGTCGCGACCAGTTTTCGGTCGAGAACGCATATACCGAGAGGACTTTGACTCCCAGGTCCTCGCAGCCCTGGAGAACCCTCTTGATCGCCCGCACTCCGGCGCGGTGGCCGAAGCTGGCGGGATGGCCCCGCTGGCGAGCCCAGCGGCCGTTCCCATCCATGATGATCCCGATATGAGTAGGAACTGCTGGGTCCAAGGGCTTTACAGCGTACCTACGAGGCGTCTGGGATGACGCCTAGACTTCCATGACCTCGGCTTCTTTTCTTGCTGCGATTGCATCGACCTTCTCGATCTGGGCTTCCGTCACCTTCTGCAGGCGCGCATGGCCTCGTTTTCCCTCGTCTTCAGCCACGCCGCCGTCCTTTGACATCTGGTCGACGCGATGGATCTCGTCTCGCCGGATGTTGCGGATGGCAACCCGAGCCTCCTCCGCCTTCTGCTTGACGAGCTTGACGAACTCCTTGCGGCGCTCCTCCGTCAGCGGCGGGATCGGCACCCGGATGACCTGGCCGTCGCTCGCGGGATTGAGGCCCTGCTCGCCTGTCCGCAAAGCCTTCTCGATCGCCCCGATCTGACTCTTGTCGTAGACCTGAACGATCAGCAGCCGGGGCTCTGGCGCGCTGATCTGCGCCAGCTGGTTGAGCGGGGTCGGCGTCCCGTAGTAGGGCACCATGATCTTGTCAATCAGCGCCGGGTTGGCGCGGCCGGTGCGGATCGTCGCCAGGTCGGATGCAAAATGCTCGACCGACTTGCTCATCTTCGACTCGGCGTCACGAAGAATTGGGTCTATCACTAGCGCGCGGCTCCAACCAACGTGCCAATCTCTTCGCCGAGGATCACGCGCTCGATGTTGCCAGGAATCAGCAGATTGAACACGAGGATCGGTACGTCATTGTCCATGCACAGCGTCACAGCTGTGTTGTCCATCACCTCGATGCCGCGGTTGAGCACCTCGAGGTAGTCGAGATGGTCGAGCTTGGTGGCGGTCGGGTCAAGCTTCGGATCCGCCGTGTAGACGCCGTCGACCTTGGTCGCTTTGAGAATGATGTCGGCCTCGATCTCGACCGCGCGCAGAGCTGCCGTGGTGTCAGTGGTGAAGTAAGGGTTGCCGGTCCCCGCCGCCATGATCACCACCCTCCCCTTCTCCAGGTGCCGCACAGCACGGCGGCGGATGTATGGCTCGGCCACCTGTGGCATCTGGATCGCGGTCATGGTGCGAGCTGGGATGCCGATTCGCTCGAGAGCGTCCTGGAGCGCCAGGGCATTGATGACAGTTGCCAGCATGCCCATGTAGTCGCCGGTGGCGCGGTCGAAGCCCAGCTCGCTGGCAGCCATGCCACGGAAGATGTTGCCGCCCCCGACGACGAGCGCGATCTGCACGCCCATCTCGTGGACCCGCTTCACCTGCCCAGCGATCGTCTGGACGACTGAGAGATCGATGCCGTAATCGCGGGCGCCGCCGAGTGCCTCGCCGCTCAACTTGAGCAGCACGCGGTTGTACTTCGGCGAACGATCCCCCATCTCGCTCAAGGCGTCGGTGGTCATGCCTCCCTGACGTTGAATCGGGCAAAGCGGCGTACGACGATGTTCTCCTGCAGCTTCGAGATGTTCTCCGCGATGAGCTCTTGCACAGTGGTCTTCGCGTCGCGCCAATGCGGCTGCTCGAGCAGGCAGTTCTCCTTGAGGAAGTTCTCGACCTGGCCTTCGACGATCTTGGGGATCACCTGCTCAGGCTTGCCGTCCTGCTGGGCCTTCGCCTCAAAGACAGCTCTTTCTTCGACCAGCACCTCGTCAGGCACATCATCGCGTGAGACCCACCTTGGGCTCGTCGCCGCGATCTGGAGAGCGAGCTCCTTCGCGAGCTTGCGGAAGTCCTCGCCTTTGGCGACGAAGTCCGTCTCGCAGTCGACCTCGACCAGGACGCCGACCTGGGGTGGAAAGTCGTTGCCGAGCTTATGTAGGTACGCCTCGACCACGCCCTGGCCGGTCGCACGACCTGCCCTTTTCACAGCCTTCGCGATGCCCTTCTCGCGCAGGATCGTGTATGCCTTATCGAGGTCGCCGCCGGCCTCTTCCAGCGCGTTCTTGCAGTCGAGCGTGCCGGCTCCGGACATCTCACGGAGCTTCTTGACGAGCTCCATTGAAACCTTGGCCACTAGCGAGCCTCCTCGTCGTCCACGGTCCGCCCGCTGAACTCCTCCTCGGAGACAGTCGGCAGGAAATCGTCCTCGTCCTCGAGGTACTCCTCGATCTCCTCGTACCGCGGTGTCTCGAGGAACTCGCGCTCCTCGACCTCGGGCAAGATCTCGCCCCGGGCCTGCGCCTCCT
>DATCPU010000304.1:0-2395 GCA_036569925.1 Candidatus Dormiibacterota bacterium | reverse complement strand
AATGCATCGGCGGGCGCTTCGCGCGCGCCTGCTTATCCTCCGGTATATCGATGGGATTAATTCCGAAATGTTCTCCAGGCGAAGCGTGGCGATGTTGGAAACAAAGTCATGGCCGGGGGGACCCCGGCCAACCCTGCCACGTCAGTGTCGGTGGCTATTTCAGGGATTGCGGCGGTTGGGTCGGCGGGGAATGCGTTGCTTCGCTCTTGCCAGCAGGCCCGCGGGGCCTGGGCCCACGTTTTTTCCCGTCAGTGCTCGCTCTAGGCGGTCCAGGAGCTCGCCCGCGGTCGAGGGCCTGCGGTCTGGCTCGCGGTCCATCGCCTGTTGGAGCACGGCGGCAAATGCAGCGGGAAGCTCCGGGGACGAATCCCGCACGCTGGGCGGCGGCTCGTAGAGCCGGCGGCTGAGTGTCTCGATCCAGCTCTTCGATGAGAACGGCCGGCGGCCGGTGACGGCCTCGAAAACAATCGCAGCGAGCGAATAGACGTCGGCCCGACCGTCCACCTCGCGGCCGACCAATCGCTCAGGTGCCACGTAATCGGGCGCGACCGGACCGCCCGTGCCAGGCACCGTATTGAACGACGCGACCATCCCCAAGCCAAATCCTGTCAACAGCGTGCGCCCGTCGTCCGCAAGCAGGATGTTCGCGGGCTTGACGTCACGATGAACCGTGGCGCGCTTATGCGCGTAGTCAAGCGCGCTCGCGATCGGCCTCAGCAGACCAATCACACCCAGCGGCTCATATCTCACACCGTCGCCGAAGACCGCGTCAAGCGTTCGCCCATTGATCATCTCCGTGACCAGGTAGGGAGAATCGCCCTCGTATGCAAGCTCATAGAGACGCGGAATGGACTGGTGCTCGAGCGCAACATATGACCGCAGCTCGAGCATGAACCTGCGCGAGAAGCTGACATCGCGAGCCACCGCCGGCTCGATCGTTCGCAGCGCCACCTTTCTATGCAGGCGCGGGTGCTCCGCCTCGTAGACAACACCGAGGCTGTCAGTCTCGATCTCGCGCAGGACGCGGTATCCGCCTACGTGTTGACCGTTGCCGTTGCTGCTCATGTCAACCCGCTCGCCATGAAACTTGAACTTTAGGCCACCTGACCCGGCTGGGACTCCTTGGGAGTGTGAGCGTAATAATTCCAGGGTTGTCGGCGTGGCGGAATGGCAGACGCGCCAGCCTTAGGAGCTGGTGTCCCTTGGACGTGGAGGTTCGAATCCTCTCGCCGACACCTAATAGTTCTGAATATCGACTGGCTCGATCTCGTCCGCGGTCTCGAAGTCGAAAATCTGCGAATAGAAGTAGAGCTCCCCTTCGATTGACCTCCGGATGTTCTTGGCTTGCCGGAAGCCGTGCTGCTCGCCCTCAAACGGAAGATATGCGTAGGGCAGCTTCTTTCTCTTACACACCGCCACGAACTCCTCCGCCTGGCTCGGCGGCACGACCTTGTCCTCGAGACCTTGGAAGAGAATCACGGGACAGTTGAGGTTGTCCGCGAAATTGACCGCGGATCGCTCGCGGTAGAGATCGGCCCGCTCGGGATACGGACCGATGAGGGTGTCGAGGTAACGCGACTCGAACTTGTGCGTGTCTTTGACGAAGGTGACGAGATCACCGATGCCGAAGTGACTCGCTCCGGCATTGAAGAAATCTCGCTTCGTGAGGGCAACCAGCGTCGTGAAGCCGCCCGCAGATCCGCCGGTAATCGCGATGCGTTTGCCATCGGCGAGGCCGCCCGCGACGAGATATCGGGCTGCATTGATGCAATCGTCGACGTCGACCACGCCCCAATTGCCGTTGAGGCGCAGGCGATAAGCGCGGCCGAAACCTGAAGATCCGCCGTAGTTGACGTCGACGATGCCGAAGCCACGGCTGGTCCAGTACTGAAATTCGAGGTCGAAGCTGGAGCCAACCGCGCTGGTCGGCCCACCGTGGCTGTGCACGACCAACGGCGGCGCCTCTCCCGGCGGTCCGTCGTAATCCTTGTTCTTAGGCGCGTAGTAAAACGCGTGAGCCGTGAGCCCGCCCTCAGTCGGGAACTCGATCGCTCGCGGGACGCTGAAGTACCCCGGATCGATATGCGCAGGATTGGAGACCTTTACGACCTCTTGCGCCCCGCTGTCGAGGTCGACGACGAGGACTCGCTCGGACAGGGTCGGCGAGGCGGCGACCATTGCTACTCGCCTTCCATTCACTGACACGCTGCGAAGGTCGGTGTAGAGAAGCTCGATCTGCTTCAGCGTGCTCTTGGAGATGTCAATCAGGCCGAGCTTTGTGCCACCAGCCTCTGAATACACGCATGCGATCTCGGTCTGTCCGGCGAATGCATACCGACTCATTCCGAATCCCCATTGCGGGCTCCCGAACTCGGCATCTCGCCGATACACCGGC
>DATCPU010000303.1:0-1964 GCA_036569925.1 Candidatus Dormiibacterota bacterium | reverse complement strand
GGTCACCACGAGGATCTCGCAACTCCGGTTGCGGCAGCGGCCCCGGATCTCCTCCAGCAGGGCCTCACCCTCAACCGTCTCGTTGGCAACAACGAGCAGGCGGTGCTTGCCATCTCCACCGCGGGTCAACTCGACGCTGCGCGAAAGTGAGCCGCGGGAGTTGCGATAGGCAAGCCCCGCCCCGAACCCGATCAGCGCCGCTGCCCACACGACTCCGATGACTGGGCGGGTGAGCAGCGTCAGCACGATCACCGACGCCGCCGCGACTCCGATCACAACCACCCACCGAAACGCATCAGCCTCGGATCTAAGGGGATTGTGCATATCCCAGTTTTACCCTCGCAGTTAGAGGATGTAAACCGCGGTATAGACGATCAGCCACATCACGTCTACGAAGTGCCAGTAGATACCCGGAACCTCGACGCCGAGGTGGTCCTCAGCTTTGGGCCCGAAGTGGCCTCGGAAGGCGCGGATCGTGGCGAAGCTGAGCAGCATCAGCCCGACGAAGACGTGGGCGCCGTGCAGGCCGGTGAGGCCGTAGAAGATCGAGCCGAAGGCGAGATCACGGGCGCTGAAGCCGATGTGGACGTACTCGTTGATCTGGATGAAGAGGAAGGTCGCGCCGAGCAACCAGGTCAGGACCAGTCCGAGTTTGAGCCCTTTTTTGTTACCGCGCCGGATCGACTCGAGCGCGTAGTGGATCGTGAAGCTCGACGAGACCAGGATCGCCGTGTTCACACCGGCGACCGCTACCGGCAGCTCGTAGGGATGGGGCGGCCAGGTCGGCGGGTGGACGACGACGCGGAGGAAGAAATAGGAGGCGAAGAAGGCACCGAAGAGCATCACCTCGGAGACGATGAAGAGCAGGATCCCCAGCGTCTGGCGGTCGATCCGCGAGCTCTGATTGGCCTCCGGTGGCCCGTGGTGCTCCTCCGCGTGGGAGTGATCCAATGCGACGGTCGCGCTCTCCATCAGCTCGTCTCCTCTCCTTCCGCCACGGCGGCGGCAACTGCCGCTGCCGGACGGCCGACCTCGACGTGCTCGACCGACTTGTCGGTGATCTCGCGGGTGCGGCCGAGCAGGTCCTCGTCGAGCCAGCGCGAGGACTCGCCGGCAAAGGTCGAGATCAGCACCTCGTCGACCTGATAGTGCTCGATCGCGTTCTGCACGGCGTGGAAGGGATCGGGGCTCATCGGCTGGCCGGTGGCATCGACATCGGCCCGGTACAGCTCGGCCAAGGTCGAGGCGAGGTCGCGGACGATTTCCTCTTCAGAGACACCCTCGGCGCGCGGGCAGATGATCGTGTAGCGGTGCGGGTGCCCTGCGGCACGTTCCTTCAGCCTGGTGACCAGATCAGGTGCAGCGACGGTCTGAGTGGCGACGACGAGCGTGTGGTTTTTCTCCCAGCTGATCGAGTCGTCTTGGACGCGCACGGGGATGTGGGTCACCGCCACTTCGGGCTCGAAGCGGTCTTTTGCCCACTCGACGAGGTCCTTGCGGGTAATGCCGAAGCGCGTCCCGGAACGGCAGGAAAGGAGGAGCTCGCCGGGTTCGTGGGCGCGCACCGCGTCATCCATGGCGAGCGCCGGATCGCGGTCCATCACCTCGCCGACCGACTCGATCCCGTACGCGGAGAGAATCGACATCGTCACCTCGACCCTGGCCCGCGCGGCCTCGCGCAACTCACCGCTGTCGATCAGCTGCCCGACGGCGGGCTGGTTCTGCGGCGCCGCGACGGCGACGAACGGCACCTTCTCGGCCCGCTCGCTCACAGCTTTCAGCAGCTTGCGGCCACCGGCGACCTCGTTGAGGAAGACCAGCAGCGGCTGTGCCTCCTGGGTGGAATCCCCGCTCACGTCTGGCCCACCACAGCCGGCTCGGATTTGGCGACCTCTGCGCCTTCGCCGGCCATGATCGCGTGGCGGGCGCCGGGCACGCCGTACTCATACGGCCCACCGACAACC
>DATCPU010000302.1:0-3660 GCA_036569925.1 Candidatus Dormiibacterota bacterium | reverse complement strand
GGCGTGAAGCGCCAGGCGCTGGCGGCGATCAACCGGCTGGCTCAGGTCGAAGCGCGAATTCACGGGGTTTCGGAAGAGCACCTTCACCTGCATGAGCTGGGCGGTGCCGACACGCTGGTGGACCTCGTCGGCGCGTTCTGGCTGCTGCGCGACCTGGAGGTGACCCAGGCGTACGCCTCGGCCCTTCCGGCGCCTCACGGACTGAAGGGCGACATGCCGTTGCCGGCCCCAGCGAGCGTGCGTTTGCTCGAGGGGACCGAGGCGGTGTTCGAGGATGCCAAGGGTCGCCTGGAGCTGGTGACGCCAACCGGCGCCGCCATCCTTGCGGTAGCCGCGAAGTTCGAGCGGCCTGCCATGACGCTCAATTCGATCGGTTACGGCATCGGCGCGCGCGACGTACCGGGAAACGCGCTCGCTGTCTGGATCGGAGAGGAGGCGCGCAGCGACACCGGCGTCACATTGATCGAGACCAACCTCGACGACATGGCCCCGAATGTGCTCGCGGCCCTGTGTGAGGACCTGATGACCGCCGGGGCGCTCGACGTGACTGTCACGCCCGCTCTCATGAAGAAGGGACGATCAGGCCATCTGCTGACCGTCATGGCATCGCCCGAGCTGGTCGCGCGGCTGACCGACGACCTGCTGCGCCACAGCACGACGCTGGGCGTCCGCTTGACAAATGTGCAGCGCGTGTTGGCGGGCAGGCGAATCGTCGAGGTCCAGACGTCACTGGGCATGGCGCGGGTCAAGGTGAAAGAGATCGGCGGCGAGCCTGTCGATGTCTCGCCCGAATACGAAGACTGCAGGCGCATCGCCCGGGAGACGGGGCACGATGTCAGGCGGGTCATGAGATTGGTGGCCGAGACAGCGCGGAGAGAGCTGGGACTCGTCTGAGGCTGCGGGGGCCGGAGCCGCGACAATTAGCGCCGTGACGGCTCGTGCTCTCGATGGCAAAGCGGCGGCCGGCGAAATTTATGAGCGCATCGCCGCCGATGTCGCGGCACGAGTCGCAAACGGCGGTTCGCGACCGAAGCTCGCGACTGTCGTCGTTGGCGATGACCCTGGTTCTGCTCTCTACGTGAGGATGAAACAGGCGAATGCAAAGAAAGTGGGGATCGACTCGGACGACCACCGTCTGCCGGCGTCCACGACAACCCAGCAGCTGTTGCAGCTCGTCGACAGATTGAATCGGGACCAGACTGTGAGTGGCATCCTGGTCCAGCAACCTGCGCCCCGACATATAGATATGACGCGCGTGATCCGCTCTCTCGATCCCGCAAAGGACGTCGACGGCGCCCATCCATTCAATGCGGGCCTGGTGGCGCTTGGTTTCGCCGGCGGAATCGAGCCCTGCACTCCCGCCGGAATCATCGTGCTGCTGGAAAGGGCGGCAGTTCCGATCGAAGGCGCGAATGCAGTTGTGGTCGGGCGAAGCAACCTGGTGGGAAAGCCCACCGCCCTCCTTCTATTGCAGCGCCACGCCACCGTCACCGTCTGCCACACGCGAACCACCGATCTCGCAAGTTATTCGATGTCGGCCGACATCCTGGTGGCGGCAGCCGGAAAGGCGAACCTCATCACCAAAGACATGGTGAAACCTGGCGCGGCCGTAATCGACGTCGGCACGAACGTGGTCGATGGCAAGCAGGTGGGCGATCTCGGGCCTGGCGTCTCGGAGGTCGCCGGCTGGCTGACCCCGAACCCAGGGGGCGTGGGGCCGATGACCCGCGCCATGCTCATCAAGAACACCTATGAGGCAGAGGTTCGACGGACCGGCGGCTAGCGTGAGCGCGTGACATACGAAGAGTCGCTCGCCTACATCTCGAAGCTGGGCCGTTTCGGTATGAAGCTCGGGACTGAGCGAACAAGGGCCATCCTCGACCACCTCGGAAACCCGGAGCGCGGCCTCCGCGGCGCATTGATAGCAGGCACCAACGGCAAAGGCTCGACCGCGGTCTGCCTGGCCTCCATCCTGCAGGCGTCGGGCCACCACGTCGGCTTTATGCCCAAGCCTCACCTCATCTCGTATACCGAGCGGATCCAGGTTGACGGCGTGCCGATCAGCGAGCAGGACTTCGTCCGCGTGCTCGAGGAGCTGAAGCCGGTGCTCGACGCAATCGCGCTAGAGATCGGCCAGGCAACGGAGTTCGAGATGTTGACAGCGATGGCGATCGTCTACCTCGCGCCGCGAATCGACCGGCTCGTGTGCGAGGTCGGGCTGGGCGGTCGCCTTGATGCCACGAACGCCCTCGACCTCGGGCTCGCGATGATCACCAACGTTGACCTCGATCACCAGAAATACCTCGGCGACACGATCGAGAAGATCGCCAATGAGAAGGCGGCAATCATCAAGCCCGGCAACAAGGTGATCACCGGCTGCAAAGGCGTGGCCCTCGAGGTCGTCGAGGAGCACGCGGCACGCGCAGGCTCGTCGCTTTGGCGCTTGGGCCGGGAGATCACCGTCGAGTCCAGGCCGAAGGGATGGGATGGACACAGCCTCGATGTAAGCGTCGCGGGCCATGAATATTCGGACCTGACCCTTCCCCTAGTCGGCGATTACCAGCCCTCGAACGCTGCCCTGGCGGTGGCGGCGGCTGTCGCGCTCGGCGATGCAACGGACGATTCGGTGCGCCGCGGCCTCGCGTCGACAGTTTGGCCCGGACGGCTGCAGCTTGTCTCCAAAGGGCCTCGCGTGGTTCTCGACGGCGGGCATAACCCGGCGGCAATGGCGACGTCTGGCGCCGCGCTTCGCCGGCTGATCGGAAAGGAGCGCCTGGTCGCCGTCTTCGCGATGTTGAGCGAACGCGACCCCAATCAGCTCCTCGCTGCGTTGCGCAAGATGGAGCCCGCCGCCGTGGTCTTCACCGAGCCCCGCAGCGCGGGCGGGCATGCCATCCCGGCGGGCCAGCTGGCCCGCATCTATGGCCCCAGCGCGGTTGCCGCGAACCCCGCGTCAGCCGCGCTGGAGCAGGCCAAGAGGCTCGCCGGGCCAGGAGGCAACGTACTGGTTTGCGGTTCGCTTTATCTCGTCGGCGAGATCCTCGCTCAGACCACAGAGCTTGAGGGACGCTGAGGCCCGCGGTCTGGTAGTAATGGAGGCGCATGCAAGCTCCTGGCAGCCATACCTTCCATCGCGGCGCCGACAGGATCCTCGGCGGCGTCTGCTCGGGCTTGGCCGAAGGCTTTCACGTCGAAACGCTCTGGGTTCGCCTGGCCTTCGTCGTGCTCGGGTTCATAAATGGTGTCGGAGTTCTTCTGTATGTCGTCTTGTGGGTGCTGATGCCCGAGGGCGCCGGTTACCGGCCTCCCGGCCAGAACGCCTTCGAGTCGATGGGTGCCGACATCAAGCGCGCGTGGGCTGACCTGAAAAACCAGTTCGGATCTGGTCCGGCCACACCTGCCGCCTCGGCCTCGACCACAGGCGCTGCGCCTTTCGCCACAAGCGCCTCAGTGGCGGTCGCCATCGAAGATGCTGCATCGCCGCCGGCGACCCCGCAGCCGGTCACGCAAACCCCGACCTTCATCTTCGGTGCGATCCTGGTTGTGCTCGGGATCGCTTTCCTGGCCGCCAACAGCGGCGTGACGTGGAACGTGATCTTGCCGGCGGGATTGGTTGCCCTCGGGATAGTGCTCCTGGTGAGAAACCTCGAGAAAAAGGCC
>DATCPU010000301.1:0-6010 GCA_036569925.1 Candidatus Dormiibacterota bacterium | reverse complement strand
GACGCGAAGTTGCCTGCCGCGCACAAGATCCTGACCCGCCTCGCCGACGTCGGCCTGGGCTACGTCAGCCTCGGGCAGCCGCTCACCACGCTGTCCGGCGGCGAGCGGCAGCGGCTCAAGCTGGCCATTCACATGGCCGAGAAGGGCGACGTCTACGTCCTCGACGAGCCGACGACCGGCCTGCACCTCGCCGACGTCCAGCAGCTTCTCGGCTTGCTCGACCGTCTCGTCGACTCCGGCAAGTCGGTCATCGTGATCGAGCACCACCAGGGGGTCATGGCGCACGCCGACTGGATCATCGACCTCGGCCCCGGCGCCGGCCACGACGGCGGCCGGATTGTCTTCGAGGGCACACCCGCCAAGCTCGTCGCCGCCCCCTCGACCCTCACAGGCGAGCACCTTGCCCGGTACGTTGATGGAGCCTGACCCGCCTAGGCGCCCGCCAGCTTGAACGCTTTGCGCACCAGGCGTTTTACCGCGGGTCGCCGCGCGTCTTCCGGTGAGCGAAGGGTCACAAAACGTGAATCCTTGCCGCTGCCCTGGAGCAGGCCGCTGGCGTCGTCGAGCTCGCGTCCTCGATAGAAGAAGATCGTGGAGTGTTCGGTGAACGTGCCGACGCCAACGACGTTCACGCCGTCGACCGCGTAACGAACGAGCTTCCACATCGCGCTCTTGGAGCGCGGCGGCTGGCTGCGATAAGCGATCTCGTCTGCGCGGGGCGCAGCCTCCTTCACGGTTTGCAGCGCGGCCTTCACAGTCGGACGCACGTTCGCTGGAACTTTCTTGAGCTGATCCGACAGAGAGATTTGAAGGGTCATTTAGTTGCCCCTCGGGTCCTCGGCCTTGCTGATGGGTTGGTCCAGTTGCGGCCTTACCGGGCTCAGGTGGAGTTTCAATGGAACGCCTGGCCCGCGAAAGCCGATCTTGATGTGCTGGTTGTCGCAGAACGGCTTGTGCAGCGACTCGCCACAGCGGCACAACGTGGCGCGCGGCAACACCTCGACCGAGCCGTCCTCGCGCGTGACCTCGACCCTCCCGGTCACGAGGAGCGGCCCGTTGCGCACCGGCGTCAGGGTGGTCGGGCCGTCGTGCTCTTCCGGCGGCCCGCCGTCGACTCTCCGGTAGAGGAGAGCGCCGCTCGGACACAGGCGCACGACCTCTTCGACCTCGTCGGCAGGGGCCATGTCCGGGAGCACCCAGGGTCGCCGGTTGAGCTCGAAGACGCTGCGGTTCCCGCGCAGGCATTCGGCGACGTGGATGCATAAGTCGAGGTCAAAGCTGACTTCGACGTCTTGCCCGCGATAGACCTTACGCATCAACACTCATGCTAGTTCTGCCGCCGGCGAGAATCGACTCATACAGCTCCAGTGTCTTGGCGGCGATGGCCGGCCAGCCAAAATGGCGCACCACGCGCTCGCGCCCTGCCTTGCCCATCCGCGCAGCGAGGGCCGGGTCGCCGAGCAGTTGCTCGACTCGTGCGGCCAGCCCGGTCGTAAAAGCTTCGGCGCCGTCGGGCTCGAGGTCGACCAGGAAACCGGTCTGGCCGTCGACGACGATCTCCGGGATCCCGCCTACTCGCGAAGCGACCACAGCGGTTTCGCACGCCATCGCCTCGAGGATGACGAGACCAAACGGCTCATAGATCGACGGACATATGAACACCGAGGCACCCGAGTGCAGATGGATAAGTTCCTGTAGTGGGATGTAGTGGTCGATCCAGACCAGGTTGCCTCGCTCGGAGCGGACCCGTTCAGCCAGGGCGCCAATCTCAGCCGCGATCTCAGGAGTGTCAGGACTGCTGGCGGCGATCACCAGCTGATGCTGCGAATCCATCTTTAGCGCCGCGGCCAGCAGCAGCTGCAAACCTTTCTGGCGCGTCATCCGACCGTTGAAGAACGCGTACGGCTTGCTGCCGTCCACCCCAAGGCGGGCAAGCGCTTCCTCCGACCGCTGCGGACGGTAAATCTCCGAATCGATTCCGTTATGGACTACGTGCACTCGTTCGGGCTTTACCTGCGGGTAGCAGGACAGAATGTCGCCACGTACCCCGTGCGAGACTGCTATTGCGGCGTCGGCGGCTTCGATCGCGGTCCGCTCGCAGAACTTCGAAAGGGCGTAGCCCCCGCCCAGCTGTTCGGCCTTCCAGGGCCTCAACGGCTCCAGGCTGTGGATCGTCACGACGTGCGGGATCGACCGCATCAGCTTCGCGAGATGGCCGCCGAAGTTTGCGTACCACGTGTGGCTGTGCACGACGTCAGCGCCCTTGACGGCGGCTGCCATCGACAGATTGATCGACATCGCCTGCAGCGCCGCCGACTCAGGCTTCGGCTCCGACAGAGCGGTCCAGGGCTCGTGGCTGGTGACGCCCGGCTCATCGCGTGGCTTGCCCCAGCAGTGGACCGAGACGTCGGCCAGACGGCGGAGCTCGCGGGCCAGAAATTCAACGTGGGTGCCGGCGCCTCCGTAAACCTCGGGCGGATACTCCCGAGTGAGGAGCGCGACCTTGAGCCGGTCTGCCATCGCGGTCATTTTGGCGCTTGGCTCCGGGGTGGATAAACAAACCGACCGTCGGTCTGTTATATTTTATGCGTGGCTCGGACCGTTAACGCGACCCTCCACATGGTGCGGCGCGACGCCTTTCTGGACGTGGCGCAGCGCTTCGTCCAGACCAAGGGTTTCGACGCGATGAGCATCCAGGACGTGCTCGACGAGCTGGAAGCTTCAAAGGGCGCTTTCTACCACTATTTCGACTCCAAGCAGGCCCTACTCGAGGCGGTGGTCGAGCGGTTTGCCGACACGGCGCTGACCACCCTGGAACCGGTCCTCGACGATGCGAACCTGCCGGCTTTGCGCAAGCTCGAGCGCATCTTTTCGGGCATCGCCAGCTTCAAGGCGCAGCAGAAGGAATTCGTGCTCGCGATCATCGAGGTCTGGAACTCCGACGGCAACGCTGTGGTGCGTGAGAAGCTCCGCCGGTTGACCGTGCACCGCCTGGTTCCCCTTCTGTCGGTCGTCATCGACCAGGGAATCAGGGAGGGCACCTTCGCCGCCCAATCCCCCGAGGAGACGGCGATGGTTTTTACGTCCTTGATGCTCGGCTTCCAGCAGCAGGCAAACGACCTGTTCGTTGCGCGTCAAGCCGGCACCATCGGTTTCGATGTCGTCCAGCGATCGGTCGCGGCGAACACCGACGCATTCGAGCGGATCCTGGGGGTTTCCAAAGGCTCGCTGACCATCATCGATGAGCCGACATTGCGATTCTGGTTCGGATAGAGGAGGCATTCAATGGCGGCGATCATCGCGGTGCAAGGTCTCACCAAGAGCTACGGCAGCAAGCGCGCCATCACCGACGTCTCTTTCTCGCTTGATGAAGGCGAGGTGTTCGGCTTCCTGGGTCCCAATGGGGCCGGCAAGACGACGACGATAAGAATTCTGATGGCGCTCATCCGCGCCGACTCCGGCGCTGCGCGGCTCGCCGGGCTGGATTGCTGGCGGCAATCCGTCGAGATCAAGAAGCTCGTCGGTTATGTTCCGGGCGAGCCCGCGCTCGATCCGAACCTCACCGGCGGCCAGATTCTCGAGTTCTTCGCGCGCTTGCGCGGCGGCGTGGACCAGAAGTACCTCAAAGAGCTGATCGAGCGCTTCGACCTCGACATCAGCCGGAAATTTCGCCAGTACTCCACCGGCAACAAGCGCAAGGTCGTCCTGATTCAGGCCTTCATGCACCGTCCTCGGCTGCTGATCCTCGATGAGCCGACCAGTGGCCTCGATCCACTCAACCAGCACGAGTTCGATCGCATGGTCAAAGAGGTTCGTGATGAAGGGCGCACCGTTTTTCTCTCGTCCCACGTCCTGAGCGAGGTGGAGAAGACCTGCACGAGGGTAGGCATCATCAGGGCAGGCAGCATCGTGCGTATCGGCGGCGTGTCCGAGGTGACTGCCATCAAGCGCTACGAGATGACGATCACGTTCGGTGATGCAGTCCTGGTCGACGGATTCAGAGGTCTCGAGGGCGTGGTTGCGGTTGAGGCCACGGACCAGGGTCACACCCTGCGCCTCGAGATGCAGGGGCCGGCGGATGCAGTGGTCAAAGCCGCTGCCAGGTATCCGGTCATCTCGCTGACCAGCCATGAGCCGAGCCTCGAGGATATCTTCCTGCGCTACTACGAAGCCGACACCGCGCCCCAGGAGGCTGAGCATGTGGTGGCTTAGGAACGTCTTTCTGAAGACCCTCCGCGACTACCGCGTTGCAATCCTCGGCTGGGGGATCGGGATGGGCGTGACTGTGGTCTCGCCAATGGCGAGCGTGGACACGCTGCTCAGCACGCCCCAGGCGCGCGAGCAGCTGGTCGGGCTCGCCGCCCAGTTCTCCTGGAACGCAGATGTGGTCGCCGTTGACACCATCGGCGGCTACGCAACCTTCAAGATCGGCATCTTCATCTTCCTGATCGCGATCTGGCCGCTACTCGCGGGCAGCCGGATGCTGCGCGGCGAGGAGGAACGCGGATCGATTGATGTGCTTCTCTCGGTCCCGCGAGCCCGTGCGCGCATCGCGTTGGAAAAGCTGGCGGCGATGTGGACGGCGCTCTTCTTGATGGCCGTGCTGATCGGACTGCTGGCTTACGTCGGGGGCCAAAAGTTCGGCGCCGACTTCAGCCTTGTCGATGGCCTGCTTTTCGGCTTCAACCTGGCCCTGGTATGTGCGGTCTTCGGAGGGCTGGCTCTATTGATCTCTCAGTTCACGCGCGAGGCCGGCTCGGCTGCCGGGTGGACGGGAGCTCTTCTGCTGGTCTTCATCGTCCTCGACATGGTGAGGCGGGTCATCCCCAACACCGAGTGGATCTCGCGCCTCTCCCCTATCTACTACTACAACCTCAGCAAGCCGCTGATCCCCACCTACGGGGTCAACTTCGACGCGATGCTGCTGCTGCTCGCCCTGGCCTTGGTCCTCGGCGCCGCCGCAATCTGGCTTTTTGTCCGGCGCGATGTCGGCGGAACGGTGCCGCTGCCAGCCTGGCTTCAATTGCCCGAGCGCACACCGAACCGGGCGCTGCCCGTTGGGGACTGGTCGTTGCGCTCCGTCTACGCGCGCGGCCTCGGCATGATCGCCGTGCCGGCGATATGGTGGACCCTTCTGATAGCAGGTTGGGCGATCTGGGTCGTGGTGGTCGTCCAGCAGCTCGGGACGAAGCTGAACTCTTTGCTGGCCAGCTCGCCTGCCGCGGCCAATCTCATCAAGACCATCGGCGGCGGCACCGCCACTATAAGCACTGGCTTGCTGAGCGCGATGTTGTTCTTCCTGCCTCTTTTCCTCATGGCTTTCGCCGTAACCCAGGTCAGTAGCTGGTCCTCTGACGAGCAGGACGGCCGCCTCGAGCTGCTGCTGTCGGCGCCCCACGCTCGGCTCAACGTGATGCTGGGTCGTTTCGCGGCGCTGGCCACAGCCACGATCGTTATCAGCCTGATCACCTTGCTGGCTACGGCCGCAGCGGCCGCCGCCGCAGGCATCAGCCTCGATGCGGGCAACCTCGCGGCGGCAACGCTTGGGATGATTCCACTGGGGCTTCTCGTCGCGGCCATCGGTTACATGGGCGCCGGCTGGTTGCGAACCGCGGCCGACACGGGCCTCCTGAGCTTCCTGCTGGTGGCCTGGTTCTTCATCAGCTTCATCGGACCAGAGCTAAAGCTGCCAGACGCGACGCTGAAACTGTCCGCCTTCTACTACTACGGCACGCCATTGCTGCATGGGCTGCAGGCGGCGTCGGTCGTGGGGGTCATCGCGGTCGCCGCGCTCGCCTTGGGCATCGGCGCCGTGAGGTTTGCCCGGAAAGACATAGCGGTGTAGCCGGCTCTCACCTGCCCAGCCGGCCTTTCGGTACCTTTTCGGCATGACTTCAGACGAAGGGATCCTGGCCAGCACCGACCTTCAGGCCGATCCCGGCTTTGTCCCGACGGCAGTGATCCTCGTGGAGGGGGTCAGCGATCAGCTGGCGCTTGAGATGCTGGCTCG
>DATCPU010000300.1:0-1801 GCA_036569925.1 Candidatus Dormiibacterota bacterium | reverse complement strand
GGCGGAGGATGTGCGACTCATCTCCATCGATCTCCACGCATCTTCAGGTAATTGGCCAGAACATAAGGCCAGGGAATCACGATGAGATCCACGACAGCCCCGAATCCCATGACCTTCGTGAGCTCCATGGATCGGAAGGCGGGCCACATCGGAAGCGCAACTGCGATTATCCACACCGATTTGTAGAACAGTTGCATGAGAAGCAAGGGCACCATCTTCAGGGGATATCGCAGCCCCAGACCCGACAACAGCGACAACGCCGCCCAGCAGCTCCAGGCAACGGCACGCGTCGGGTCCCACGGTCCCACATGATTGATCATTACCGGCCATACCTGGAATCCGAGCAGCACGAAACTGCAGAGGTAGAGCAATCTCATGAGATAGAGGCGGAACATTGACACTTCAGACATGGTGCGACTCCTTTTCTACTTTGAACAGCCATTGGCAAGGACGATGATGAAGCCCGGATATTTTCCGAGCACTCGAGCGTGACCCGCCATCCGTTATGGTCGCGGTCCTGGCCGCTGTCGCTCGAAGAAGGCCCAGATCACCGCCGGTCCATTCGGTTCCCTCGGCGTCGGACCCAGGAGTCGCGGCAGCCGCGCGTATGGCTGAGGGATGCCATGCCCGCCGCCGTGAATGGCTTCGAGCTCAACTTCCACGTTGGAGTTGTTGCGCCACAACACCCGCTCGACACGAACACCGTCGGCCACCTCGGTCTCGCTCGCTTCCGGCGTACCAGTGATGTGGTTGAGGTCCGCGAGATATTGACCTGACCCTCGCGATGACCGCACGTGGCCACGCACGAACAAGCCGAAGAATTTGACCTCTCCCCCATTGAACGGGTTCAAGGGATCCTTCGTGCCGTTCATGATCATGACGGAAGAAGTGCCCTGGCCCAGGGGTCTGCATTTGAAGTTCTCCAGCGTCGGCACGCTTGCCGATACCGCGGCAACCGCGCGAAACCGGGAAGGAGCTTCCAGTGCAAGACGGTACGCCATATGACCGCCTCGGGAAATGCCTGCCGCAAACACTCGGGCCCGGTCGATACCGATTTCGGTGATGAGTTTGTCGACCACCCCCGTCAGGAACCCCACGTCGTCGATGTTCAGCCTGTTCGCGCTGTAGTCACCGACGATGTTGCAGGCATTCCAATAGCCCTCGTATCCATTGGGATAGACGACGGCAAAGCCATGCTCGTCCGCAAGGCGATCGAACCCATACCCCGTGTCGGTTCGTATTCGCGCACCGTTTTCACCCGAGCCGTGCATCACCACGACGAGCGGTGCTCCTTTCGCCAGCCCTCGCGGCACGTAAGTCAGGTAAGTCCGCCGCAGCCCGCCCACCTCGATGCTCCCCCTGGTCAGCTTGCCGGACAGTCGTGGCACTTCAGGAGCAGGCGCGTAGACGAAGTAGCCGAACAGCGCACCCAGTACAACTCCCAACCCGACAGCGACGACCACGCCCCAAAGGAAGAAACGCAGAGCCCTGCTCATGGCGTTGACGACACTCTCTTCAGAGCCTGTTTCGCGTCGTCCGCGGGCCGCAGATGCAGCGTTGACCTGGCCTGATTGACGACTGGATCGGCGGGTTTGGCGGCGAGCAGTAGAGTAGTGACGAGCCCTGGCAGGGCAATCACGGCAATGCGCATCTCGAGGTTCTCCTTGTGTTTCGCTGTGCGTAGTCTTCGTGCAAAGCGTGATCCGAGTATCGGGCAGAATGAGAGGCCATGAGGCCGCATGCGACCAGCGACGGTTCGCGAGGGTCGGGACGCGGATCAGCGCGACGAACGGCGTGTCCA
>DATCPU010000299.1:0-7811 GCA_036569925.1 Candidatus Dormiibacterota bacterium | reverse complement strand
GTCTGTATCCAGGCGCATATCAGTCAAGCCATGACGGTCCAGTTCGGGGCGGAATTCCGCCGTCAGGGATTCGCTCCCCACTCTCAACTTTGCCATTTCTCTTCCTTGTACAACGAATCTTGAGCCCAAGTTACTCCGCCTGTCCAGCCATGATGCCCTTTGGACGTCGGAGAGGGCAGGCGGCGCCGAATCGCCGGTGAGCGCCAGCCCGCTTTGCATGACACTCAATGCCGTTCCGCTCCAGGACGCGCATACACGTCCTCAGAGGGGACGAGGCGCTCTTGGCGGGTGCCCGGAAAGTGGACCCTCACGCCTGGGCGGCCGGGGCTTCCGAGCTCCCAGCCCGCCGCATACAGCCGCGCGACCTCAGCAAAATCCTTGGCCTGCGCGATCTGGACCCCATCGGTGAGGGAGAGCGTCTGGGCCTTCGCCCCGGGAAAGCCGAGACGGACCTCGCCTCCTGTCTTGAGGTTGTATGCATAGTCGTCCAGCGATCCGGCGTCCACGGCCACGATCAGCTCCGCGATCGTTGGAAATCGCCCTTCCTTCATTGCCGTCTTGACATCAGCCCGCGAAACTCGGTGCGCCAGGCGCTCGCGCCGGCGCACCTCTGTCAACAGCACGTCACGTTGCGCGCGAAGAGCCGCCAGGTCTTTTTCGACGGGCCTCATTCGCTCACGCACCGCGGCCACGCGTCGCAGGAGCTCGTCCGGTTCGAGCGCGCTCAGATCCTCCGTCACGGGTTCACGTTAAACGGAGCGCTCGTGGGCGGCGCGCCGGTTTCGAAAGCCGGCAAAGAGCGCGATGTCGTAAACGATCTTCAAACCGCCGCCCGCGAAAAACGGGAGGCCGAAGCTCGCGCCTCCGATGGCGAGTCCGGCCAGCACCGGGCCGAACGACTGCGCGATACCACGCACCGACCCAGTCATCGCGACCGCCCCGGCGCGCTCCGCTGCAGGAACGATTGAGACGACATACGCCTGCCTCGCCGGCACATCCATCTGAGACAGCGAAAATCTCGCAAGCAGCAATGCGGCTGCGACTCCGAAATTCGGGCTGAATGGAACGAGCAGCAGAAGGATGTTGGACGGTAGGTGCGTGAACACCATCGTGTTGACCAGCCCGATGCGATCCCCAAGGCGACCCGACACCTCGTATGACACCGACTGCAAAACACCGGCCGCCGCGAACAACGGCCCGAGCGCTTGCAAGTCCGCGCCGAATCGCACATGCAGCCAGTACGCGATGACGGCGTTCGCGACGAAGCCGCCACCGAATGAATCCAGGGCAAACAACGCCGCCAGGCCGGCCAGCGGACGGAACCTTCCAAAAGCCACCGGCTGACCCAGGGCTTCGACGCGCGGGCTCATGAACCAAGGCAGGGCGGCGCTTGCCAACCCGATGGCCGCATAGAGCAGGAAAAGGTTGCGGCCGCCCGAGGCGCCGGTGGCGAGTCCAGCCGCCAGTCCGCCCGCTGCGTTGAAGAGGCCGCCGGTCAACGAATAGCGGCCGAACGCCACGTTGCGTCCGGATGGCGACACCGATTCGGCCAGCACCGCCTGCTCGACCGAAGCGAAAGGTCCGAGGTCGACGCTGGCGGCGCCGAGCATGCCGGTCAAGCCCGAGGCGACCAGCAAGGCCGGGTGGCCGGCGAGCGCGAGGTCCAGGCCGGTGACCGCCATCAGCAGGCCGGCGACCGACAGCGCGCGACGGCGTCCAAAGCGCGCGGCCAGGCTTGCCGTCACGAGGCCGGACAGCGAGGCCGCAGCCAATCCCACGCCGAGGGTGAGGCCGATGAGAACCGGGGAAAGCCCGCGGCGTTCCAGGTAGACCCCGATCAGGACGGCGGAGAAGCCAAAGCCGAAAGCGCGAAGGCCGCGGGCACCAAGGAGCAGCCGCCGGTCAGTACGGGAATGCAGCATCGTGTTCAAGGGAGACTATTTAAACCTCGGCGTTGAAAAACTCGTACGATGACCTCGTGGATTCCAGGCGCGAGACCATCCTCGCCTTCTTGAAGACCCGCGGCCAGGCGACTCTTGGCGAGGTCGCGGCCCACCTCGAGGTGTCCAAGCAGGCGGCCCTGCGCCACCTGGAGGGCCTGGCGGCCGACGGGCTGGCCACCACGGGCCATGCCCAGCCCCACGGTCGTGGCCGGCCCGAGAACCTCTACGAGCTCACCCCCGCCGCAGGCGGCCACTTTCCAGACGGCCATCGCGAGCTGGCGGGCGACCTCGTTCAGTTCCTTTCGGAAGAGCAGCTGAAGCGCTTTTTCGAGCGGCGCGCCGAGCGCCTGGAGGCCGAGTATGCCCCGCGGTTGGCGGGGCTAGACTTTGAAGGGCGCGTCCGCGAGCTGGCGAAGCTGGCCACCGAACACGGTCACATGGCCGAGGTGGTGGAGCTTCCCGAGGGTGGGCTCGCGATCCGTCATTGCAACTGCCCAATCCAGGACGTCGCCGCCCGCACCGGGCTGCCCTGCCAGAGCGAGCAGCAGATGTACCAGCGCCTCTTGGGCGCGGAAGTGACCCGGTCAACGTGGATGGCAGAGGCCGCGCCCGACTGCACCTATGAAGTGAAGGAGAACTAGAGAGAGTTGGCTGATTTCGAGATCCGAGACCTACGGGCCAGCGTCGAGGGCAAGGAGATCCTCAAGGGCGTGACGCTCGCGATCAACAAGGGCGAGGTGCACGCGGTGATGGGCCCCAACGGGTCAGGCAAGTCGACGCTCTCACACACGCTGATGGGCCACCCCGGCTACACGGTCGATGGTGGCGAGGTCATCTTCAAGGGCCAGAACGTCCTCGAGCTCGAGGTCGATGAGCGGGCGCGCCTGGGCATGTTCCTCGCGCTGCAGTACCCGGTGGTCGTCCCCGGCATCTCGATGACCAACTTCCTGCGCACGGCGCTCAACGCCAAGCGTGGATACGACGGTAAGGACAAGTCCAAGATGATCTCCCCCAAGGAGTTCCGCTCGATGCTCAAAGGCGAGCTCGAGGTTCTCCACATGGACGACTCATTCCTGCCGCGCTACATCAACGACGGGTTCTCCGGCGGCGAGAAGAAGCGCGCGGAGATTCTGCAGATGGCGATGTTGAAGCCCGAGATCGCGATCCTCGACGAGACGGATTCGGGCCTCGACATCGACTCGATAAAGTTCGTCGCGGAGGCGGTGAATCGCATGCGCGGGCCGGAGCTCGGCGTGTTGATCATCACCCATTACACGCGGATCCTGGAATTCATCAAGCCCGACTTCGTGCATGTGCTCGTCGACGGAAAGTTCGTGTTGTCGGGCGGTCCCGAGATTGCCAGCCGGCTGGAGAAGACCGGTTATTCGGAATGGGCGGACGCTGATGAGCCAGCCGTCCTCAAGCCCGAGGAGATTGCCTGATGGCGACAGTTCCAAAGCAAATCGAAATTGGCTCGGACTACAAAGAGAAGTATGGCTTCTTCGTTCCCGAGGACTACATCTTCAAGGCCAAGCGAGGCCTGAACCCCGAGATCGTCAAAGAGATCTCGTGGATGAAGAAGGAGCCCGAATGGATGTTGAACATGCGGCTTCGCTCGCTCGAGATCTTCCGCAAGAAGCCGATGCCCACATGGGGCGCGGACCTCAGCGTGATCGACTTCGAGAACATCTTCTATTACCTGAAGGCTGCCGACAAGCAGTCGAAGACGTGGGAGGACCTGCCGCCCGACATCAAGAAGACCTACGACCGGCTGGGTGTGCCGGAGGCAGAGAGGAAGTTCCTGGCCGGCGTGTCGGCTCAATACGAGTCGGAGGTCGTCTACCACTCACTGCACGAGGAGCTGTCGAAGAAGGGAGTCATCTTCACTGACACGGACTCAGCTCTGCGCGACCATCCGGAACTCTTCAAGGAGTACTTCGGCACCATCATCCCGCCCGCTGACAACAAGTTCGCGGCGCTGAACACAGCGGTCTGGTCAGGTGGCTCGTTCATCTACGTGCCGAAGGGCGTGCGGGTGGAGATCCCGCTGCAGGCCTACTTCCGCATCAATGCGGAGAATATGGGCCAGTTCGAGCGAACGCTGATCATCTGCGACGAAGGGTCATTCGTGCATTACATCGAGGGCTGCACGGCGCCCATCTACACGACCGACTCGCTGCACTCCGCGGTGGTCGAGATCGTCGTCAAGAAGAACGCGCGGTGCCGCTACACGACGATCCAGAACTGGTCGACGAACGTCTACAACCTGGTCACCAAGCGCGCGCTTGCTTACGCCGACGCGACGATGGAGTGGGTCGACGGCAACCTGGGATCGCAGATCACCATGAAGTACCCAAGCGTCTATTTGATGGAACCAGGCGCCAAGGGCGACGTGCTTTCGGTGGCGTTCGCCGGCAAGGGCCAGCACCAGGACGCCGGCGGCAAGATGATCCACGTCGCACCGAACACGACATCGACGATCACTTCGAAGTCGATCTCCAAGGGCGGCGGCCGGACGTCTTATCGCGGTCACATCAAGATGTATCCCGACGCGAAGAACTCGAAGTCGTTCGTGAAGTGCGACGCGCTCCTCCTCGACGACGAGTCCCGGTCGGACACGTACCCCTATAACGACGTCGATGCCGAGAACGTGACCCTCGGCCATGAGGCGACGGTGAGCAAGGTCTCCGATGAGCAGCTCTTCTACCTGATGAGCCGCGGCATCACTCGCAACGAGGCCGAGACCATGATCGTCAACGGCTTCATCGAGCCGTTCACCAAGGAGCTTCCTCTCGAGTACGCGGTGGAGCTGAACCGCCTGATCCAGCTCGAGATGGAGGGGTCGGTAGGCTGACGTGAGTTTCAACGTGGAAACCCTGGAGAAAGCCGGCCAGGGCGAACCCGACTGGCTGCGCGACAAGCGCCGGGCGGCGTTTGCCATATACGAGACGATGCCGATGCCGAGCCGCACGGACGAGGAGTGGCGCCGCACTGACATGGCCGGGCTTGACGCCGCGAAGTTCGCCACGCTCGAGCATGCCAACGGCCACAGGCAGGACACTCCCAAGCTGCCGGCCGGTGTGATCTTCGAGCCGCTGTCTGTGGCCGCGCAGAACCACCGTCAATTGATCGAACCGCTGCTCTTCTCTGCACTTCACGCAAACCGCGATCGGTTCGCTGCTCTGCACGCGGCCTTCTTCACCGGAGGGAACTTCTTGTACGTGCCCGACGGCGTCGTCCTCGAGGAGCCCATCCTCCGTCAGCACTTCTCGCTTGACGGCGGCACGACGATGCTGCCGCATACCGTCATCGTCGCCGGCCGCAACTCTCGCTTCTACTACCTCGACGAGTACATCGGCGAGGAGGATGGAGCCGGGTACCGGAGCGGGTCGGCGGAAATCTTCGTCGGCGAAGGCGCTGACGTGGGCTACGTGTCGATCCAGAAATGGGGCCGCGATGCGGTGCACCTCGCCGACCAGCGCGCGCGTCTTGAGAAGGACTCCCGGTTGCGCCTTTTCAACATCACGCTTGGGGGTCGCTTTTCCAAGACTCGAGTCGAGGCCTCACTCGTCGGTCCCGGCGCCAGCGCTGAGTTGAAGGGCATCTATTTCGCCTCGGGCAAGCAGTTCTTCGACTTCCACACGCTGCAGGACCACCAGGTCGGCAACACCACCTCCGACCTGCTGTTCAAAGGAGCGCTCCAGGACACGGCCAAGGCCGTCTATGCAGGCCTGATCCGGATCGAGAAGGGTGCTGCGCGCTCCGACGCTTACCAGGCCAACCGCAACCTGATCCTCTCGGAGCACGCGAAAGCGACATCAATCCCGATGCTTGAGATCGACAACAACGACGTTCGGTGCACGCACGGCGCCACAGTCGGCCCAGTCGACCCGATGAGCATGTTCTACCTGCAGTCGCGCGGCATCCCAGCCGCAACCGCGAAGCGGATGATCGTGCAGGGCTTCTTCGGCGAGGTCCTCGAACGCATCCCCTTCGAGCAGGCGCGCAAGCTGGTCGAGACGGAGCTGGAGGCACGACTTGGCTAAGGTGCGCGTCGCCTCGGTCGACGAAGTTCCAATTGAGACGCTCAAGGCTGTATTGGCGGACCACACCGAGATCTGCCTCGCGCATGCGGAGGACGGAAACTTCTACGCGATCAACGACGTGTGCACGCACGAGAACTTCCTCTTGAGCGGCGGCGAGCTCTTCGAGCTTCAGGTCGAGTGCCCGCAGCACGGGTCGCGCTTCAACCTCAAAACCGGCGCTGTGACAGGCCTCCCCGCGGTCGTCCCGACCCAGGTGTACCCAGTCACCGTAGAAGGCAACGACCTGTACATAGAGCTGCCCGACTGATGGCGACCCGCACTTCTCGCGGCTCTCGGCTCGACGTCGCCGCGATCAGGAAGGACTTTCCGATCCTCGAGACCGGCATCGCCTATCTGGACTCAGCGAACACCTCACAGCGGCCGCGCCAGGTGACAGGCGCGATGCTGGAGTACTTCGAGAAGTTCAACTCCAACATCCACCGCGCCGCTTATCACATCGCCGAAGAGGCGACCGAGCGCTACGAGGGCACGCGCGAGAAGGTGCGCGCCTTCATCAACGCCTCATCGACGAAAGAGGTCATCTACACACGCGGGACGACGGAGGCCATCAACCTCGTTGCCTACTCCTGGGGCCGCAAAAACGTGAAGAAGGGCGACCTCATCGTGCTGACGATCCTCGATCACCACTCCAACATCGTGCCGTGGCAGATCCTTGCGGCCGCCAACGGCGCCACCATTGAGTACGTCGACATCGACGAGCGTGGCGAGCTTCGCCAAGACCAGTTCCACGCGCTGCTCAAGCGCTCGCCCAAGCTGGTCGCGTTCAGTCAGGTCAGCAACGCCCTCGGCACCATCAACCCGGCGCACGAGATGGTCGCCGCAGCCAAGGCCGCCGGTGCCACTGTCCTGGTGGACGGAGCCCAGGGTGCGCCACACCAGGGCGTCGACGTGCAAGCGCTCGGCTGCGACTTCTACGCGTTCAGCGGCCACAAGATGCTGGGCCCCACCGGCGCCGGCATCCTGTACGGCCGTCGCGCGCTCCTCGAGGCAATGGACCCATTCATGTCGGGCGGCGACATGATCAAGACGGTCCGCGTCGAGGGCACGACGTACCACGACCTGCCCTGGAAGTTCGAAGCGGGCACGCAGGCCGTCGCCGAGGTCATCGGCCTTGGCGCCGCCGTCGACTATCTGAACGGCCTGGGTATGGAGGCGGTCCGCGCGCACGAGCGCGAGATCACCGAGTACGCATATGAGGCGTTGAGCGACATCGAGGGCCTGACCCTGTATGGCCCTCCCCCATCCCGCCGGGCCGGCGTCATCTCGTTCGCGCTTGCCGGCATCCACCCGCACGACCTGGCGACGATCGCCGACCGCGACCAGGTCTGCCTGCGCGCCGGCCACCACTGCGCGATGCCGCTGATGACCAGGCTGGGCGTGGCGGCCACCGCTCGCGCTTCCTTCTATGTGTACACGCAGAAGGATGAAGTCGATCGGCTGGTCGGTTCTATCAGAGAGGCCCAGCGCATATTCAAATGAGCAGCACAGCAGCCGACGACCAGTTTTACCGCGAGTACATCCTCGACCACTACAAAAACCCACGCAACTTCGGGCGCCTGGAAAATCCGGACATCAGCCATGAGGAGGACAACCCCCTGTGTGGCGATGTGATCGGGATGGACTTCAGGGTCAAGGATGGAGTCATCGAGGACATCAAATTCCACGGTCGTGGGTGCGCCATCTCGCAGGCGTCGGCGTCATTGCTCACCGAGCGCCTCAAGGGCCTGGCGCTCGAGGACGCGAAGAAGATCAACAAGGAAGA
>DATCPU010000298.1:0-14159 GCA_036569925.1 Candidatus Dormiibacterota bacterium | reverse complement strand
GCACGACCGGCTCGAGGCCCGCCGCTATCAGCACAGACCTTGCCTCGATCTCGTCGGCTCCTGCGATGAGCAGCTTGTGCTCTCCGATCAGCCGCGCCTCGCATGGAAAACGCACCTCCACGCCTGCCTTTTTGAACGGCTTCGAGCCGAAGCGAAGCATGTGGTCGCGCACCTGGAAGGCCCGACCTATGGCGCGACTCCACTCCACTTCCGGAGCGCCGACCTTGATGCCGTAGCGGCCTGCATCGGTGATGAGATGCAGCATTCGTGCAGTGCGGAGGAGGGCTTTCGTCGGCACGCAGCCGTGATTGGTGCAGGTGCCACCGAAATGCTTGGCCTCCGCCAGCAGAACTCTTGACCTGCCGTTTGCGGCCGTGAAGGCCGCCTCAGATCCAGCCGCGCCGCCGCCGACGATTACGAGGTCGTAGGTAGGCTTTCGGCGCACGTGGCTAGACGAACTTCGCTCTAACCCTTTTCGGGCGTCATGGTGACGTTGCCGTTCAAGGTGGCCCCGTCTTCGACGGTGAGGCGCGCGACTTTGACCTCGCCGTTGAGGCGGCCCGAGCCACCAAGGGTGAGGCGCTTGCGAGCGGTCACGTTGCCATTGACCTGTCCGCGCACGCTCACGTTGGCCCCCTCGATTGAGGCCTGGACCGTCGCCGTGGACTCGATGGCGACGTCGCCGCTGACCTTGAGCTCGCCTTCCACGTTGCCGTGGATCCGGAGATCGCCATGGATGTCCAGGCGGCCGTTGAGGCTGTCGCGCGGACCGAGCGTGACTACGTTGGTACCACCGTTTTGCGCGGTCCCGGCCGAGTGAGCCGCGGACTTTTCAGCTTGGGCCATGTGGGCCTCCTCTCGTGGGTTTGATCTGCTTCCCCGTCGCCGTCCTCAAATCACCCTGACACTGAATCTTGCGTTGCGGCAGCTATTCAGGACAGCTCTGAATTTGGACGAGCTAGCATCGTAACAGGGTGCCCTTGAATACACAGGAAGCGATTGTGGGATCACGAGGCTGCTGCTCGCACGGCCTCACGGCGACGCATAACGCCAATTGATGGATCCGGATGCCTCCGATGAGATGACAGACCATCTGGTCGATTTCTTCGACCAGATCGCCTCTGTGTACGACAGCTGGGCGGGCGGCCAGCACGGGCGTGTCGCCGCGAGGTTGGTCGAGCTGGCGGCGCCAAAAAAGGGTGAGCATGTCCTCGACGTGGCCACGGGCACTGGATTGGTCGCTCACCTGGTGGCGAGCAAGGTCACGCCGGGCAGCGTCATCGGCATCGACCTCTCGGATCGGATGCTTTCCATCGCTCGCTCAAAACAGAGCAAGAACACTCAATTCGTCGGCATGGCGGCGGAACGATTGGTGTTCCGGCCGGCGACGTTCGACCTCGTAACGATGGGAGAGGCGCTTGCCTACCTCTCGGATCCAACCGACGCATTGGCCGAGGCCAATCGGGTCCTTCGCCCCGGAGGGAGGCTGGCGGTTTCGTGCCAGCGCCGTAGCCTGAGCACGCGGGCGCAGGACCTCTTCTTTCAGGGGCTCGCGCCGTTGGCGCGGCGCCATTACCTCAGCCTGCCGCGGTACAGCTCGGAGCGCGCCCGATTCGGTGAACCTGACGTGCTGCCTCAGTTGTTGGGAGCTGCAGGTTTCGAGGTGACGCGACTCACCGAGATGGTCACAGGAGGCCGCACCCAGGGCGCGCGCGAATGGACCGAGCTCATGGCCGGCGCAGGTCCGCTGCCTTACACGTTGATCAGATCGCTCGGACCTCGCTACAGGAGCGAGCTCGAGGCTGAGGTCGAATCCGCCATGGATAGCCTCGGAGATCCCGACGACGCTTTTAGGTACCACCATTCATACGTCATCGCGGTTGCAAGGAAGGCGTCGGCGTAGCCTGAAGAGGCTCGCGCCCGACGGCGACGAAGATGACGAGGGCCGCGAGAATGCACAACCCGGCCGCGATGGTGAAGATCTCGCGGTATTCCTGCAGGAAGGCGGCGGCGACGAGGCGGTCGAGATGCTCGAGACGCGCGCGCAGGTCCGGCTCCGTGAGCTGGGGCGTGCCCAGGATCTGACGGAACCGGAAAAGCCCAAACGCCGTCAGGGCTGACAGCCCGACGAGCATGCCCATGACGCGGGCCAGGACCACGAGGCTCGACGCAAGCCCGTGATGCTGAGCCCGCGTCAGCTGCAGCACGGTTGCCGCCAGGGGCGCGATCACGATTCCGAACCCGAGGCCGCAGGCCGCCAGTGCCAGGTCGGCCGTCCTGAACGGACCCGCGCGAAACCCCAGCTCGCCGGCTTGCCAGGTGGACATCTGCCCGAAGGCGGCGGCGGCCAGGAGGGTGCCGAGAACCGCAGTCCAGCGCGCGCCCAAGCGCGTGGCCAGGATGCCGCCGACGATCGCACCGACCGGGACCCCGATCAGAAACTGGGTGAGCAGCAGCCCAGCCGCCAGCTGGTCGAGGTTGAAGACGAGCCGACCGAGAATCGGCACGTCGAGCAGCGCCACCATCAGCGCGGCCCCGATGAGCAGGTTGGCAGTGGTGATACCGGCGAATTGCCTGCTTCGCAGGAGCTGGCGCGGGATCAGCGGCTGGAGTGCGTGGACCTGCCGCCACCCATAAAGCGCCAGCACGACGAGGCTCAGAGTTCCAAGCGGGATGAAGAGTCCGCTGGTGGCGCGACGGGCGGGGTCGTCGGGGTAGAGGGCAACCACCAGGAGCCCGAGCCCAAGTCCCAGCAGGCCGGCGCTCCGAAAGTCGACAGTGCCCGGCATCGTGCTTGCACTCGTATCAGGCTGCGTTGGTGCGGTGTTCCGCCGTCGGCTGGCAATCAGCAGGCCGGCGGCGCAGATTCCCGCCAACGGCACGTTCAGCCAGAACACAAAACGCCAGCCCCCAATAGCAGATGCGGCCGAGGCGAGTGTGGCGCCAAAGATGGGCCCGAGGACGCTTCCCGCTTCTTGCAGACCGGAAACTGCGCCGAGCGCAACCGTGCGCGCGCGATCGCGATAAAGGTCTGCCGCCAACGCAAGCGTCAACGGCACGAGCCCGCCGCCGCCGAGGCCCTGCAGCACGCGGCCCGCCACGAGCCAGGGCAACGAGACGGCCGTCGCAGTCACCGCTGACCCGGCCGCAAATACGACGACGCAAACTGCATAGACCGGAGCGCGGCCCCGCACATCGGAGTACGCGCCCAGGAGGGGCATAGCGATCACGTACCCGCACAGAAAGCCGGTGATGATCGGTGTGGCCTGCTCGAAACGTTCGATGGTGAGTCCGATGTCGGTGAGCATTGCCGGCAGCAGGGTCACGACGAGGTACGCGTCCAGTGCTGCTATGAAGAGGCCGGCCCCTGCCAATCCGATCAGGAAGCCGGGCGCGGCGCGCGTCTCCCTCACGATGATCAGGGGGTGGGCGACGCGATCGCGACAGCGCCGTTGAAAGCGCTCAGGTCGATCTCGACAGAGCTGGCGGTCCCGCCGTCCCCGAACGACCCGCTGAGGACCGCTTTGCGAATCAGGTGGTCGGAACCACCGACCCAGATGGTGGCGGCCACATCGCCTGTCGAGGCGAGCTGAGGCAACAGCTTCGCGATCTGCGCCGCGCTGTAGATTGCACCGACCTTGTGCGAATCGACATCCCCCACCTTCTCGGTTCCGATGTACGTGAGGCCATGCCCAGCCGGGATCATTGCCGGAAGGCCGGTCGTCCCATCGAACAGCTTCGCCAGGTCGGGAACTTCCGAGGCGTTCTTGCCCGTAACGACGGTGAACCCTGAAAAAGGCGGACGGAGAAAGACGTGGCCACCGGTGATAACCACCTCCAGTCCGATGAGAAGGTCCTGGTACTTGACCTTGTACACCGTGTCGCTTTCTGAGGGCAGCCGCACTGCAGCGGTGGCTGAGGTGAGCACGTAACCCTGGAACGAAATCGTGCCCTTGGTGAACTTGAGAGTCGCGGTCACCGTACTCAGCTTCGCCATCGCCGCTCCCGCGTCTCGCAGGACCTGTGCGGGATCTTCGGCCTGCAAGCCTCCGCATGCGTTGAGGGCGACCGAGACCATCGCCAGGGCACCGACCAGCGTGGCTTTCGGCCTTGTCACCTCAGCAGTATTAGCCCCGCGTCGGCCCCTTTTGTGACGCCTGGTCGCCTTGACGGAGGACGTCCCCCCCTGATTCCCCAGGTTTGGCGGTGCGGATTCCCGGCGCAACCTTCTGCTTGGCTCTCAAGATCAGGCGGATGGGACGGTCGTAGAAGAAGTAATCCCACGCCCAGTTGACCAGCACGATGACGCGGCTGCGAAAGCTGATCACGTTCACGAGGTGCACGCCCAGCCACATCAGCCAGCCCAGGAATCCCGAAAGCCTAACGGCGCCGAGCTCCGCCACCGCCGAGTTGCGGCCGATCGTGGCCATGATGCCCGGATCTTTGTACTGGAATGGCTTTGCCCCGCCGTTGCGAACGAGCTCCGATATGGTGGCCGCCACGTGCCTGCCCTCCTGCATTGCCACCGGGATCAACATCGGCAGCGGCGTTCCGCCTTCGATGGCGCCCGCGAGGTCGCCGATCACGAAAGCGGCAGGGTGGCCAGGCACCTGAAGCGTCGCTTCAACTTTGACTCGCGCCTGGCGCCCAAGCTCGATGCCAAGAGCTTTCCCGAGGTCGGAGGCCCGCACGCCGGCCGTCCAGATGACAGTGCCGGCCGCGATCTCCTTGCCGCCAACGAGCTTTATCGAAGCTTCATCCATTGATTCGACCTTCGCGCCCAACATGACTTCGACGCCTTTCTTCTCGAGCGACTTGCGCGCCGCCTCGCGAAGGGTGGGCACGAACGTCCAGAGCGGCGCAGCCGCGGCTTCGAGCAGGAGGACCCGCACCTCGGCAAGGTTGAGGTCGCGGTAATCCTTTCGCAACACGAGGTGGATCAGCTCAACCATCGAGCCCGCGAGCTCGACGCCCGTCGGACCGGCGCCGACGACCGCGAACGTCAGAAGGACTCGTCTCTGCGCGGCGTCAGCCGCCCATCGTGAAGCTTCGAACTGCGAAAGGATGCGGTTCCGCAAGGCGAGGCCTTCCTCGAGGTCCTTGAGGCCGAGGGCGTGTTGAGCGAGCGATTCGTTGCCGAAGTAATCACTCTGGCTGCCGGTGGCGAGCACGAGGTAGTCGTACGGGATGTCGCCCCGGTCCGTCAGCAGTCGGCGCCCATCCAGGTCTGCCCCGATTACCTCGGCCTGCTTGAAATCGACATTCGCGTTGGGCCGGATCAGGGACCGAACCGGTCGTGCTATCTCGCCGGGATCGAGGAGGGCGGACGCCACCTGGTAAAGGAGTGGCGTGAAGAGGTGGTAGTTGTTGCGGTCGACCATCAGCACGTCGACGGGCGCGTGCTTCAGTGCCCTCGCGCAGGTGAGGCCGCCAAAGCCCGCGCCTGCGATTACGACGCGTGGATTCACTTGGCGGCTGGCTTGCGGAACCGTCCCCCGGTGCTGTGGCGGCGGTTGGCCATTTTGTCCAGCGCGTCAGCTCCTCCAGTCGCCTCGACGAGCGACTTGGGCAGCTTCTGCTTTTTCTTGAGCACCGGCTCGAACAGGTCGCCGTGTTTCGCCACGCGAGCCAGGACCTGCCCTGAGTCGAACACCAGAAGGCTTGGATCGCCGGCCTTGTAGCACTTCTCCACCTCGGCCCACGAAACGGGCGTGGACACGGTTGGTCGCGCGCGAGCCCGAAGCGAGTAGACATTCACCGTCGTCTTGTACTGGTCGTTCTGACTCCAGTCGATCAGAACGCGACCGGTGCGCAGCTCCTTGAGCTGCTTGTGCACCGCAAGCTCGGGATGCTGCTCTTCGAACAGCTGAGCCAGACCTTTTGACACGACCTTGGTCTCGACGTAAGTGACCTTGCTATTGAGGGGGACGTAAAGCTGGAGTCCTTTGGATCCGGACGTTTTGGCGCAGCAGTCAAGCCCGTGCTCCGCAAAGACATCGCGCAGCATCAACCCGATTCTGCAGCATTCCACGATCGTCGCCGGGGGGCCAGGATCGAGGTCGAAGACCATCATTCGCGGTTCGGGCAGGTTCGCGGCGTACGACAGCGAGGTGTGAAATTCGAGCGTTGCAATTTGCGCAAGCCACACCAGTGTGGGCAGCTCCTGACACAGGCAGTAGTACATGTCCCGATTGTTGCCGCCGCTCCACACCGTCGCGGTTTCCACCCAAGGTGGCCGGTGTTTTGGGCAATTCTTCTCGTAGAAGAATTCGGAGTCCACGCCGTTGGGGTACCGCTTCAAGGTGAGCGGATGGTTGCGCGTATGGGGAAGGATGACCGGCGCGATGCGACTGTAGTAATCGATGACCTGGGCCTTGGTGAACCCGACCTCGGGATAAAGCACCTTCTCCAGGTTGGTGAGCTTCAGGACGCGATCCTCGATCTTCACCTCGACCGCGGTTTCCTTAGCCACCTTCGCGCACCACCTTGCCGGCAGACTTGTCATTGCGCAGGCCCTTAAACGCAGGAGCGCGCAACTGGCCTGACTTCGTCCATTCCACGAACTCGAACTCTGCCACGAGCTTCGGCTTCACGAAGTGTGCCTTTCGCGGAGGCGAACCGACTTCAAACGGGCTCTTGGCCTGCTCGAGAGGCTTCATCAATGCGCTCAGCTTCTCAAGCATCGCATCGCTGAAACCGGTGCCGACCTTCCCCGCATATACAAATTTCTTGTCTTGAGTGTAGTAGCCCACAAGCAGCGCTCCAGGATAGCCGCGGCGTTTGCCCTCCCCCTCGAGCCAGCCAGCGATCACCAGCTCCTGACGGTAGTGATTCTTCACCTTGACCCACACGCCGCTGCGCCGGCCGGGCTCGTACCTGGAGCCGAGCCTCTTCGCCATCACACCTTCCAGTCCGGCTTTCGCACTCGCCTCGAGCATCGCCTGGCCGCCGCCCTCCTCCCATGGCGGCGTCTGCCATGACGCGCCAGCGAGCTTGAGGCCGTCCAGCATGCGCCGGCGCTCGGTGTAGGGCTGGTCAACGAGCGAACGGCCGTCCTGCCAGAGAAGGTCGAACACCATGTAGGTCACCGGGACCAGCTGCATCTTCCGGCGCACCTCGGACTCCGACGTCAGTCCCATCCGCTGTTGGATCTCCTCAAAACTCGGGCGACCCTTCTCGTCCAGCGCGACGACCTCGCCGTCGAGGATGACCTCACGCGAGCCCAATGCTCGCCCCATCGGATGGATCTCCGGGTAGCGCGAGGTCACATCTTCGCCACTGCGACTTATCAGCCTCACACGGCCACCATCGACGTGGGCGAGCGCCCTGATGCCATCCCACTTGAACTCGAATCCCCAGACGGACTCAGGCTGGGGGATGGCGGTGGAAAGCTTGGCCATCATCGGCTCGATGCGTTCCGGCATTGGCCTGCGGTCAGGATCCTGCGGTGGATCCATCCGGTGGATCATCCAGTTCTTGCCGTTCGTCTGGAATAGCACGTAGCGGCCCTGCGCACGTTTGCCGTGGAGTACGACCATCACCTCGCGGTCGGACCATTTCTCCGTCTCATAGGTGCCCTCGTCCCAGATCGAGACCTGACCGCCGCCATACTCCCCCGCCGGAATCTCGCCGGCGAAGTTGATGTAGCTGACCGGGTGATCCTCGACGTGTACAGCAAGGTGGTTCTTCTTTGGGTCGGCCGGGACCCCTTTCGGCACCGCCCAGGAGACGAGCACGCCATCGCGCTCGAGGCGGAAGTCCCAATGGAGACTGCGGGCGTGGTGCTCCTGCACCACGAACCGCGGCGCCTTGGGGTCTTTGCGCGACACCTTTGCGCCGGGTTCAGGGGTCTGCTTGAAATCGCGCTTTGCCTCGTATTCGGCGAGCTTCTTCGCCACATCCTCAAGGTTATGCCACCGACGTATCTGGCCTTACATCTTCGCCTTAGCGCGTGTGGCGCATGAACGCTGCCCAGGTCCTCACCAGCGCCCGGCCTTAACAACCGGGGTTCCGGTCGGGTTGATCCACTCCTAACCTCCCGACTCAAAACGCCTGGAGGTTCGCATGCTTTTTCTCGACTCGGCTCCCAACCTCACGCCCATCACCGACCTGATCACGACCTGGATTCATATCGGTCAGGCGTTGGTTGGCTCGATCGGCGCTCTCGCCTTCATTTTTGCGTTCCTCTGGAAGATCACCTCGGTCGAAGCGAAATCTGCGCTTGAGGCAAAGCAGTGGATCCAGCGAATCGTCGTCGGCACCATCGGCGTCGAGGTGGCAGGCGCATTGGTGAGCGTGCTGACCAGCTCGGTGCCGGGCTCAACCCACTGACCTATGGATTGGATCCCGTCGCTCCTCCAGCTGCTGAGCCAGCTGCAGGGTCTGCTTTGGCCGCTGGTCCACCCCGAAAAGGTCATCGCCTCGCTTCTGGAAGACAGCCTTGGCCTGCTGCTCAAGGTGTGGTTCGGGTTCATCCTGCACACGACCGACTTCGAAACCGGCAAAGATTTCGTCTCCAACGTCACGATTCACCGCTTCGAGCCCGCGTTGCAGGTCGTCGCCGACGCTGCCCTGGTCCTGGTCGTGGTCGTCGCCTGTTACAAGCTCATGTGGGGCCATGGCGTCCGCAGTCAGTACACGGTGCGGCTCCTCCTTCCCAGGCTGTTGATGGGAACCATCCTGATCAATTTCGCACTGCCTCTATTTCAGCTCGCGGTGCACGCGAGCAATGTCGTGTGCGATGCAATCCAGAGTTTCGGCACCATCCCGAACTGGAACACGTGGTGGGACAACTACCGCCTCGATCAGACCCACGGGGTCTGGCAGTTCGTGACAACTGGCGCACTCGTCGCAGGCTATGACGTGCTCGCGGTTGCGTATCTCGTGCGCTACGCAATTCTTGTCGTGCTGGCCATCACGGCCCCCCTCGCCGGATTGCTCTTCACCCTGCCTGACACGCACTACCTGGCCAAGCACTGGTCTTCCTTATTTGTGACAAACCTCCTGATGCAGCCCGCCCAATTGTTCGTACTGGCAATCGGATTCGGTCTCGAGAACGGAGGTCATACTCCGGTTCACCACCTCTTCGCCCTCGCGGCATTGCTGATCGTGTTCAAGGTGCCAGGGGCCCTGGGTGGCGCCGAGAAGACGGCCCACAAGCTTGAATCCGCGCTCACGACCGGACTGCATGGGTTGCAGCACGTCATCGCGAAGGCCGCCTGATATGTTGAGGGTCGGCGCCGTTTGCCTCGCAGCGACGCTCCTGTATGCGCTCGGCGCCTCGAGGGTTCCGAACCACGAAAAGCTCACCCTCGCCGGCATCGTTCCAGGTGCCACGATGACCCAGCCCTTCGGCTGCTCGAGCCTGGTCCTCGAACCCTTCGATCCCTATTGTCCGACCCACCACGTGCATACAGGCGTCGACTTGGCGGCGCGAGAGGGCACCCCCGTCTACGCCGCCGAAGCGGGAGTCGCGAGCGTTGAATTTGACCCGCAAGGCGCAGGCCTTTATGTGGCCGTGTCCTCGGACAGCCACGTGCGCGCGCTCTACTGCCACCTGTCCAAGGTCACCGTCAGGCCAGGGGAGCAAGTCGTGACTGGTCAGCTGGTTGGGGCGGTTGGCGCTACCGGTCTGGCCACCGGCGCGCATCTTCACTTCGAGGTCCAGGTGGACGGGCGCGCGATCGATCCAGTCCTTTGGCTCGCCTCTTAACGACCTGGGTAGGCGATGCGAGGTCTCACATCTACGCTGCAACCATCAAACGGAGGTGATCGGATTTGCTGAACAAGGTGCTGTTGATCGGCCGTCTGGCGGCGGACCCGGAGGTCAAAGCGACACCGAAAGGGGTTTTTGTGGCGAATCTCCGGCTGGCTACAAACACGTATGCCGGAAAGGATGAGGAGGGGAACGGCAAGGAGGAAACCGAGTTCCACAACCTCGTGGTATTCGGCAAACGGGCCGAATTCGCCGGCGAGTATCTGAAGAAAGGCCGCTGGCTCTATGCCGAAGGGCGCCTGCGCACGAGAACCTGGACGGATTCGGCGGGCCTCAAGCACTACAAAACCGAGATCGTGCTGGCCGCCCTGGACCTGGTTGGTCCAAAACCGTTGGAGGTCGCCGCCTAGCCGGCACAGCGAGGTTGCGTTCGGCGGCCCACCAGGTAATGATGTAATCGATGGCCGAGGATTTAGGCGCCTGGTTCGCAGGCCGCCTCCCCAAAACGTGGTTCGTCGGGCCGCCCGAGGTGAGCGCGGACGGCGATGAGGTGCTGGTTCTGGGCACTCTCCCGGATGTCGAGCTGGCGAAGGGCACCGCCGCCCAAGGGCGGTCGGCTGCCCGTTCCGCGCGTATCGACAGGTTTCGCGAAGAAACCCGCGAGGAGCGTGTCAGGATCGCTCGCGACGCCGAACGCCACTTCAAGAGGAAGGTTGCCTGGGGCGCTCGATGCGGTGGCGAGACCAAGATCTTCACCACACTCAGCGTCCCGGTAATGACGCGCCTGAGGATGTCGGAGCGTTCCATCCTCGACACCCTGGTCGCAGGCGGGGTGGCGCGCAGTCGCAGCGACGCCCTGGCCTGGTGCGTCCGGTTGGTGGGCATGCACCAGGCGGACTGGATCAAAGGCCTTCGAGATGCCCTGGTTAAGGTGGACGAAGTTCGCAGCAAGGGGCCGCTGAACTAGGCGGGCGCATTCTGGCCGCGCAGGTTCCGAACCGGAGCCTCGTCAAGACCGTTGATACTCTGTGGCCACTTTGACAGTCGCGGACGAGCGCCGGCAGGTCGTGATCATGGGCGCCGGCCCGGCCGGCTTGACGGCCGCCTATGAGCTCATGAAGCACGACATCCCGGTCACCGTGATCGAGAAGGACCCCGGCTACGTCGGCGGCCTGGCTCGCACCGTCGAGCACAACGGCTACCGCTTTGACATCGGAGGGCACCGCTTCTTCTCCAAGAACCAGGAGGTCGAGGATCTCTGGACCGAGATCCTGGGCCCGGAGATGGTCACTCGGGACCGGCTATCGAGGATCTACTACCGCGGGCGGTTTTTCGCCTACCCGCTAAAGGCCGCGAACGCTCTATGGAACCTTGGCTTGATCGAGACGGTCAGGTGCACCGCGAGCTATGCGCGCGCGAGGGTGTTCCCAGTTCGAAACCCGCGAAGCTTCGAGGACTGGGTCCGCAACCAGTTCGGGTGGCGGTTGTACAGCATCTTCTTCAAGACCTATACGGAAAAAGTGTGGGGCATTCCGACCACCGAGCTGTCGGCCGACTGGGCGGCGCAGCGGATAAAGAGCCTTGACCTGTGGTTGGTCCTGACCAGCGCGCTGCTGCCCCACAAGAAGCCGACCCATCGCGACGACATTGTCACCACGCTCATCGACAGCTTCCGCTACCCGCGTCTGGGGCCGGGGCAAATGTGGGAGCGCGTTGCGGAGATCTGCAAGGAGAAAGGCCACCCGGTGAAATTCGGTGAGTCTGTAGAGAGGATCAAGCACGATCGCGGCCGAGTGCGATCGGTCACCACCCTCTCGGAGTCAGGCCAGGTGACGGAGCACACCGGCACCGATTTCCTCTCGAGCATTCCGATGCGGCAGTTGATCGCTCGCCTCGAGCCGCCGGCTCCCGGTGCGGTACAGAAGGCCGCGAACAGCCTCTCTTACCGAGACTTCATCAGCGTCGCGCTGATGATCGATCGAGCTGACGTCTTTCCTGACAACTGGATTTACATTCACGACCCAAGCGTCAGTGTGGGACGCATCCAGAACTTTAAGAACTGGAGCCCATCCATGGTGCCCGACCAGGCCAAGACATGCCTCGGCCTCGAATACTTCTGCTTCGAGGGCGACGGCATGTGGACCTCTGACGACGCCACGCTCATCAAGCGGGCGACGGATGAGCTCGCTCAGCTGGGAATCTGCACACCGGACCAGGTGTTCGACGGAGTCGTGGTGCGGCAGAAGAAGGCCTATCCGGTTTACGACGAGTCATATCAAGCGCACGTGGACGTCATCCGTGACTACCTACGAACGCAGCTGAGCAACCTTCACCTGATCGGCCGCAATGGGATGCACAAGTACAACAACCAGGATCACTCGATGATGACCGCGCTCCTGGTCGCGAAGAATATTGCGACCGGCTCCAGCTATGACCCGTGGAATGTCAACGCCGAGGCCGTCTATCACGAGGACGTGCATCTAGGGGAAAAAGACACGACCGGCAGGCAGGTCCCCCAGCGCCTGGCGGGGTGAGTCGACCGGCCTAGGAGGCCCTCTTCGTTCTGGCAAAGTTCGCCCCGATCAAGCTTGCGATGGCCAGCACGCCGAAGAGGATTGCATGAGTGGTGTGGTGCGTGGCATGCGGATCGCTGACAAAGATCTGCAGGACGCCTTCGTAGTAGAGGCCCGCCAGAAGCAGAAAGACGACAGCGAGCACGACCAGTGCGACGGCCAGCGTGTTTCCTTTCATGGGCGGAAGGTTAGCAAAGCCAGGCTGATCGCCCCGGCCGCGGCGCAGTACCAGCCGTATGGGTCGAGCCGTCCTGACCGGAAATATCGCAGTAGGAAACGAGCGCTGAGGTATGCCGCCAAACCTGCAAGCACGGCAGCTGCCAGGTACTCAGCGATGGGTACCGAGCTCGACAGCAGCTGGGGGATTTCGAGCACGCCCGCCGCCGCGATGATCGGGGTTGCCAGCAGAAACGAAAAGCGGGCAGCCTCCTGGTGTCGGAGGCCTGCAAGCAGGCCGCCGCCAATCGTGACCCCGGACCGCGAGATGCCAGGCAGGAGGGCGAGCGCCTGGCATGCGCCAACGAGCGCCGCCGCCTTGAAGCTGATCTGCTCTGCCGAGGCGAAGCTCTCCTCCTGCTCAACGCGCGATTGGGCAGTCGGAGCCACCCGCGCCTCCGCGCGCCGCCGGAGCGCCTCGAAGCCAAGCATGAGAAGGCCGTTGAGGATCAGGAATATCGCCGCTGCCTGGGGGCTTGCGAAAAGACTCTTGAGCTGATGCTCGAGGAAAACTCCAATAATGCCCGCCGGGATGGTCCCCACCAAGAGCAGCATCGCCAGCCGTTCCGAAGGCTTCTCGATTCGGCCCCGCAACGCGGCCTTAAGAAAACCCTGGATGATCTCCACCCACTGTGCTCGGTACACGAAGAGAAGCGCACCCGCCGTGCCCAGGTGCAGCAGCACAAGGAATGGCACGAATGACGGGTCTGACTGTTTGAAGCTCCAGTGCAAAAGGCTCGGAATCAACACCGCATGGCCGAGCGACGAGACCGGGAAGAGTTCAGTGGCGCCCTGCAGGAGACCCATGAACAGCGCTTGCGCTATGGACATCGGATGACCAGGAGAAGAGGCAGCAGCTAGCGGGAGGCCAGCTTGGCGACCGCCTCACCCACCAGGTGGCGTGCGGTTTCGAACTCTCGACGGATGGCCGCGTCCTCTGCGCTGTCCAGAGTTGCGACGACGGCTTCCCAGCGTCCCGGATCGCGCTCGTGAAGGCCGGCTTTGACCTGGCCGATCGTCTGGGTCGCGAAGAGGAGTCCCCCGCCGGGGTTGTCGAGGATCGAGGTCGCGATCGTGAGCTGGCCTCGTGCCCACAACACGATCTCTTCCCCGGGATGGGTGTCAAGTTCCTTCGGGTGCATCACTTCCATCGCCCGACTATTCTCGGCCAAGCGCGCTGAGCGCCTCGCCGGTCAGGCGGTAGACGGTCCATTCCGAGTTCGGCCTGGCGCCAAGGCGCTCGTAAAAGCGAATCGCGTCCTGGTTCCAGTTGAGGACCGCCCATTCGAGGCGCCCGCAACCGCGCTCAACGGCCAAGTGGGCGAGGTGCGCGAGCAACGCGCGGCCGACGCCCCGCCCGCGCTGGTCCGCCAACACGAACAGGTCCTCGAGGTAAATCCCAGGTCGTGCCAGGAAGGTCGAGAACGTGTGGAAGAAGAGCGCAAAGCCAACCGGCTTGGCGTCCTCCTCGGCAATGACCGTCTCCGCATAGGGACGCGGGCCGAAAAGCCCGGCCCTCAAGAGATCTTCAGTCAACACGACCTGATCGTCGAGCTTTTCGAATTTCGCGAGCTTGCGGATGAGGTCGGCGATCACCGGCACGTCGGCAGGCTCCGCGGCCCGGATGCGCAGAGTCAACTGGACCCATGCGTGGG
>DATCPU010000297.1:0-4301 GCA_036569925.1 Candidatus Dormiibacterota bacterium | reverse complement strand
CTCTAGGGCTCTTCGCTTGCGTGCGGTTTCGATGCAGGCGCTGTCCGAGTGGACGTATGCGCCCCGGCCGGGTGCGCCGCCCGCCCGGTCGACCGCCGCTGTGCCGTCGGGTCGCCGCACCACACGAATAAGGGCGCCTTTGCCCGCCTCCTCGCGACACGCGACGCACGTGCGGACTGGCTCACGCGGTGGGTTCGCCAACGCCTCCGACCTCGGCCTCCGCCTCACTGGCCTTGATGTCGATGCGAAATCCGGTCAGCTTCGCCGCCAGCCGCGCGTTCTGCCCATCGCGCCCGATGGCCAGCGAGAGCTGGGCCCGGGGCACTAGGACGGTCGCCGTGCGGGTCATCCGATCGATGCTGACCGCGTCAGGTTTGGCGGGCCCAAGCGCCGAGGCCACGAAGGCCTCCGCATCGTCAGACCAGGGCACGACGTCCACGTGTTCGCTGGCGAGCTCGCTGAGGATGGCCCGGTGGCGAACACCCTTTGGCCCGACGCACGCACCCACCGGGTCGAGCCCGACCTGGGTGGAGGAGACCGCAATCTTGGTCCGCAGGCCGGCCTCTCTCGCAATACCGCGCACCTGTACAGTCCCCGCCTTGATCTCGGGCACCTCCGCCTCGAGCAGCCGGTGAACGAACATCCGCGAAGCCCTCGACACCCGCACCTGCGCCTGGCGTGCATTGCGCTGCGGCTCCATGATCACCACCAGGACCGGCTTTCCGGGATGCAGCTGCTCGCCCGGGATCTGCTCTTCCGGAGGCATCACGCCCTCAGCTTTGCCGAGATCCACGTAAACCGTACCCAGCTCACTTCGGTCCACGATCCCGCTGGCCAGCTCGCCTTTGTGCTCGGACACGTCGCGCAGCACTTTGTCGCGCTCGAGGTCATGAATGTGCCGAAGCACTGCATGCTTTGCGGTCTGCGCGGCCAGGCGCTTGAAGTCTTCGGATGGCAGCATCTCGACCATCTCGCTGCCGTCACTCCGCACGATGCGGCTGCGCACCTCCAGCCCGCCGGTCTTGGTATCTAGCTTCACGGTGATGTCGCCCGCCGGGCTGAAAGCGCGCGCATAGGCGACCGCCAGCGCACCTTCCACCGTATGCAGCATCTCCTCGAAAGGAATTCCCACCTCCGCGCAAAGCGCGGTCAGCGCTTCGGCGAGGCTCTCGGTGGGCGCCTCAGAATGAGACCGCGAGCCTGCCCGCGACAACGTCACTCCATGCAATGTGCATCACGACTGGCGCCCGGCCGCGGACCCCCAGCGCCTGCACAGCTATGCCGGCCCCGTCCACGGCGACCAGCCGGCCCTCGACGACAGTATCTGTGGCGCCGCTGCGGTAGCGAACGTTGACTCGCTTGCCGTTGAAACGCTCATAGTCCGCCTGCGCGCGGAGCGGGCGTTCAGCGCCCGGTGAGGAGACTTCAAGGTTGTACGGGCCGTCGATGAGCTCCGAATGCTCGATCAGGGGACCAGCAACCCGGCTCACCTTCTCGCAATCCTCGATGGTGATCGGTTCAGCGTGGTCGATTGAGATGCGCAGGGTGCGGCCTCCGTGCCCCGACTGCTCGAGCGAGTACAGCTCGTAACCCATGTGCTTCACGGTGGGTTCGATCAGCTCTGTGATTGACGATATAGGCCAGGTTGGCATGTGAGGTGTCTGAAGCTAACGATAGCGCACTGCTTTCGCGCCAAACCGTCAGCGGACGGGCCGCAGCTTTCGCCAGACCACGAGAAGGGGCGAGGCGTTGAAGATCGAGCTGTAGGTGCCCGACACGATGCCGATCATCAGGGCGAGCGCGAACCCCTTCAACGTGTCGCCGCCCGAGATCAAGATCGCTGACAGCACCAGGACGACGGTGAAGCTGGTGATGATCGATCGGGCCGCGGTCTGCATGATGCTGAGGTTGACGACCTGCTCGAACGAGAGCCGCTGGCTGACCCGAAGGTTTTCGCGAATCCTGTCGAACACGACAATGGTGTCGTGGACCGAGAAGCCGACGACGGTGAGCACCGCGGTCACGAACAGCGCGTCGATCTCGCCGATTCGGTTGTGAAAAAAAGTGCCGATGATCGAAAAGATGCCGGTGAGTACGAAGACGTCATGCAGAAGAGCGGCAAGGGCTGAACCGCCAAATTGGAATCCGGCGCGCCAGCCTCCCGGCACGTTGCGAAATCGCCAGGCCAGCAGGAACAGGATGCCGACGGATGCAGCCACCACTGCCAGCAGCGCGCGGGTGATGGTCTCGCCCGCGATAGTGCCCCCCACCTCGGTCACCGACTCAGTTTTGGTGTTGACAGGACCGAGGTTCTTGACGAGATCGCTGACGACCTGCGCCTGCGCCGCCGGGCTCAAGGGGATCGCTCGGATGATGTAGTTGCCCGTGCCGGCTGCTGGGATCACGGTGCCGTGGATGTTCTTAGCCGCGACCGCATTCTCGACCTGCACCTGGCTCGGCTTGTTCTCGAACTGAAGCGAGAACTCCGTGCCGCCCGCAAAGTCAATACCCAGAAGGAAGCCTCCTCCCGGCCGGGCCATCGAGATGATGCCGGGGATGATGATGACTAGAGAGATCAGGAAAAAGAGGTTCCGGCGGCTGACGATGTCGAGCTTTCGCACGCGCGGCTCTCGAGGCGGCGGCTCAGCCTTGACCGGCTCGGAGACTACCGCCTCCGGCGGCTCGGCCTCCTCGTCAAGCTCATCCTCGGATTCAAGCTCGTCAGGAGACTCGAGCACGATCCACTCCTAGCAGTCCGGGTCGCCTGAACGCGCTGGAGTTGAGGACGATCGCCAGCAGGTTGTGCGTGACCACGATCGAGGACACCAGGCTCGCCAGAACGCCGACGCCGAGCGTGACCGCAAAGCCCTGCACCTGCGGCGGCCCGATGAAGCCAAGGATCACGCACGTCATGAACGTCGATGAGTTGGAGTCTCGAATGGCCGGCCACGCGCGGCGCACTGCGGCGTCGACGGCCGCCGGGATCGTACGACCGGACCTGACCTCTTCCTTGAAGCGTTCGAAGATCAGCACGTTGGCGTCGACGGCCATTCCTACAGACAGGATGAATCCAGTGATGCCGGCCAGCGTCAAAGTCACGGGCACCCATTTGAAGACCGCCAGCACGGCAGCCGCGTAGAAGAGCAGGGCAATGCTCGCGAGAAGTCCGGGGATGCGGTAGTAGACGATCATGAAGACGACGACGATCGAGAGCCCCAGCAGGCCTGCGGCCAGGCTGAGCTTCACAGACTCAGCTCCGAGCGTGGAGCCGATCTGCGTGACACCCAGCACCTGGAGATCCACCGGCAGCGAGCCTGAGTTGATGCCGGTGGCGAGGTCGACCGCGCTCGCCTGTGTGAAGTTGCCGCTGATGTATGCCTGCCCGCCGAGGATTGGCTGGGTCGTGTTGGCGTCGACCAGGAACTTGGGGCAGGCCGCGTCCGGTCCCTTGGTCGCCAGGCAGTTCGGATCGTAGTTGCCTGCCACCGTGGCCAGGTACGCGGGGTCCTCCCAGTGGTCGATGTCGTTCTGCGTGAGGTCCAGCCAGATCGCCAGGTGGCGCTCGGGGCATTGCGCGGTGGCGACGGTGCCGGGATCGCCGGGGCACGCCGCCACGTTGGCCGTTGTGAGCTTGCCGAAGAGGTCAGAGCCGGCCGAGGTGAAGCTGATGTTCACCACCCACCCGACTCCGTTGGGATCGAGGCCGGCGCTGGCGGACGCAATGGCATCGCCTGTGAGGCCCGTGAGCGCCGGTTTGTAGCCGGGCTCCGGCCCCCCTTGCACCTTGGCGTCTGCCACCCATTTCGTGTACACGAGCTTGGAGATGGCCCCGATCGTCTTCTGCGCTTGGTCCGCGGTGACGCCGGCCAGGTCGACCGTGATCCGGTCGTTGTTCGTTCCGGCCCCGCGCACCTCAGGCTCGCTGACGCCCAGGGCGTTGACGCGCTTGAGGATGACCGAGATGGTCTTCGACTGAACGTCGGATCGGGACTGGCCGGGTGGAAAGTTGGTCAGCTGATAGTCGATGTGCGTGCCACCCGAAAGGTCCAGGCCCCTGTGGATGTAGATCTGCCAGCCGCCGAAGTTGGGCGGCAGGCCAGGCACGCTGCCAGTGAGCGGGTAGTGGTTGGCGATCCGGTAGATGTACCCGGCCCCGTCGATGAACACCGAGAACATCAGGATCGCGACGACCAGGAGCCGGACAGGCCAGCTGAGAACTAGTTGCACAGCCCGAGAATCTTACTTATGTCCGGCATCTGAGCCGGACGAACCCCTCGCGTGCCGGGGAGGGAGGCTTGTCC
>DATCPU010000296.1:0-4586 GCA_036569925.1 Candidatus Dormiibacterota bacterium | reverse complement strand
ATCTGCCACCGGTGGTCACAGAGTCGGCGCGCAACAAGTTCGCCGGCATCGTGACCCGGGTCATCAAGGACACCGTGGCGGCCCAGGTTGAGATCCAGGCCGGCCCGTACCGGATTGTGTCGCTCATCACCCGCGAGTCGGTCGACGAGCTCGGATTGAAGCCTGGCGTGATGGCGGTCGCATCGGTCAAGGCGACCAATGTCGTAATCGAGCTGCCACGCAGCTAGGGAGGGGGATCGAATGCGTTTTCGGATCTTGTCGCTTGCGTGTGTCGTGTTTCTTGCCGCCTGCGGAAGCAGTGGAAGTCCGAACGCATCGTTGAGCGGTACCGCCTCGATCTTCGCCGCGGCTTCGTTGACAGACTCGTTCAAGGCTCTCGGCACGACTTTTCAAACCGCTCACCCTGGAGCGACAGTGCAATTCAATTTCGCGGGCACGCCCACGTTGGTGACGCAGATCGAGCAGGGTGCGGCATCTGACGTCTTCGCCTCAGCCGACACGACCAACATGGACAAGCTCAAGGCGGACGGTTTCACTTCAGGAAGCGCTCAGGTGTTTGCACACAACAAGCTCGAGATCGTGGTCGCCGCGGGCAATCCCAAGGGCATCAGAGGCCTCGCCGACCTCGCGAAGCCTGGAGTGATCTACATCACGGCGGCGGCCACGGTGCCGGCGGGCAAGTACGCGCTGCAAATTCTTGCGTCGGCGGGTGTGAAGGTGACGCCGAAGAGCCTCGAGACCGACGTGAAGTCAGTCGTCAGCAAGATCGAGCTTGGCGAGGCCGATACCGGCATCGTGTACGTAACCGACGTCAAGGCTGCCGGCAGCAAGGTATCCGGCGTCCCGATCCCGGACTCGGTCAATGTCATCGCCACCTACCCGATCGTCACGGTCAAAGGCAGCAAGAACTCAGCCCTGGGCAACGCATTCATCGCCTACGTCCTATCCGCCGACGGCCAGGCAACCATGCAGTCGTTCGGTTTCCTGCCCGCCTCCTGATTCTCCGATGAGACGCGAACGCGTCCCGATCGCCGTCGGGATCCTGGCGGCGATCGGTGCGGCCTTTTTCATTCTTCCCTTGCTTGGCCTCATCGTTCGCTCACCCTGGGGCGGTGCGATCCAGGCCCTCACTGCGCCCGAGACGGTCGAGGCCCTGAAGCTGTCGCTGGTCGCCTCGCTTTCGGCGACGGCGATCGCGCTGGTCTTCGGCCTGCCCCTGGCGTGGGTCTTCGCCAGGGTGGAGTTCCGCGGTCGCAACCTGCTTCGCGCCCTGACCACTCTTCCAATGGTTTTGCCGCCTGTCGTCGGGGGGATCGCGCTTCTACTTGCGTTCGGCCGGCGCGGACTCGTGGGCTCCTGGCTCGATTCCACATTTGGCATCACCCTGCCGTTCACGACCGCGGGCGTCGTCATGGCTGAGACCTTCGTGGCGATGCCCTTCCTCATCATCACCGTCGAGGCAGGCCTGCGGTCGATGGACCGTCGCTACGAGGAGGCGGCGCGCACCCTGGGCGCGAAACGCTGGACGGTCTTCACGCGGGTCACTCTGCCATTGATCGGCCCTTCGCTGTTCGCGGGCGCCGTGCTGTGCTGGGCTCGCGCGCTCGGCGAGTTCGGTGCGACGATCACGTTCGCCGGCAACTTTCCCGGCGTGACGCAGACGATGCCGCTGGCCGTTTACCTACTGCTGGAGACCAACCAGGAGGCTTCGTACATCCTGAGCCTCGTCCTGCTCGTGGTCTCCCTAGGAGTGCTGGTTACGCTGAGGCATCGCTGGCTCGGCTCCGCGTGAGCCTAGAAGCCAATGTGCGATTGACCCAGGGCGCCCTTGACCTGGAAATCGACCTCAGCGTTGGTGAGGCCGAAGTGGTCGCCCTGCTTGGTCCAAATGGAGCCGGCAAGACCACCCTCCTGCGGGCGGTGGCAGGCCTGGTCCCGCTGCACGCGGGCCACGTGAAGTTGGATGGAAGGGTGCTCGAGGACACGGCTACAGGCAAATACGTCCCCACGGAGAGGCGCTCGATCGGCGTCGTTTTCCAGGACTACCTTCTGTTTCCGCACCTCAGCGTGCTGGAGAACGTGGCATTTGGGATGCGGTCGCGAGGCATGGGGTCCCGCGAGTCGGCCGCGAAGGCAGCCCAATGGCTGGACCGCGTCGGGCTGAGCGCGTACGTTCGGGATAAGCCGGACGCGCTCTCTGGTGGCCAGCGGCAGCGAGTCGCTCTGGCACGCGCGCTGGCGCCTGAGCCGCGACTGCTGCTCCTCGACGAGCCGTTGGCCGCGCTCGACGTAACAACGCGCGCCGAGGTCCGGCGCGACCTGAAGCGACATCTGACGAGCTTTCCGGGACTGCGTCTGGTCGTCACCCACGACCCGCTCGAGGCAGCGATGCTTGCCGACCGGCTGGTCGTCATGGAGAACGGAAGGCTCGTCCAAACAGGCACGCCATCCGAGGTTACCGAGCATCCAAGATCGCAGTATGTCGCCGACCTCGTCGGGGTCAATCTGCTGAGAGGACTGGCCGACCACGGCTCAGTCCGCATGCCCGATGGATCGGTGATCGCCGCCGCCGCTGCCGAGGCGGGTGAGGTGTTCGCGGTCATCCACCCCCGCGCCGTGGCGCTTCATCTGCGGCGTCCCGAAGGCAGCCCCCGCAACGCGTGGCCCGGGCGCGTCAGCGGCGTCGAGCTGTCGGGGGGTCGTGTCCGGGTTCGGGTCGGAGGTGATATTCCAATGGTCGCGGAGGTGACACCAGCTGCCATCAGCGATATGAAATTGAAAGAGGGAGGAGAGGTCTGGTTGTCCTTCAAATCCACCGACGTTGGGGTTTACCCCGCCTAAACCCTTTAGCCACCGTTGCCTGCTGCCGTCCATCAGTAACCAGGAGGAGTCAAGAAAGTGCAACTAAGTGCCCGCAACCAGCTCAAGGGTCAAGTCGTCAAGACCAAATCGGGAACCGTCATGGCCGAAGTTGAGGTGAAGGTAAAGGCCGGCAACATCGTGGCTGCGATCACCGCTGGCTCGCTTAAAAGGCTGAAGCTCGAGCCCGGCGACAGGGTGACGGTGATCATCAAAGCGACCGAGGTGTTGATCGGAAAGTAATGCCACCAAGCCGGCCATCGCGGAGAATCGATCGTCGTGGTCACATTTCGCCGCGCGCCGCCAGAGGCAGCTGATGAGCTGACCGCACTGACCCTTGCCTCGAAGGCCCACTGGGGATACGACCGCGCATTCATGGAGATAGCGCGGCCTAGCCTTACGGTCACGCCCACATACCTCGAGGCGAACGACTGCTGGATCGCTGAGGTGGACGGGAAAACAGTAGGGTGGTTCAGCCTGGTGCCGGTCCCCGACAGCCTGCTGCTCGACAACTTCTTCTTGCTGCCCTCGTCCATCGGGTCGGGCGTCGGCCGGCTTATGTGGGATCAAGCAGTCCATCGAGCACGGGCGCAAGGCGCCAATCGCATGACCCTGGAATCGGACCCAAATGCGGCCGGTTTTTACGAAAGGATGGGCGCCAAGTTGACAGGGAGCGCAGTGGCTTCGGACACGGGTCGGGAGCTTCCGATTTATGAGATAGAGTTCGGTTCCAGTGGCTGACAACTGGGCCCGGTACAGGCTGCAGCGGAAGCTCTTCTCCATCGGCGAGGACTTCTGGATCGAGAACGAGCAGGGCGAGCAGGTATATAAGGTGGACGGGAAGGCGTTCAGCCTCCGCGAGACGTTCGTGCTCGAGGACCCCAATGGATCCGAGCTGTTGACCATCGAGTCCAAGCTCCTTGCCGTCAGGCCGACGATGAAGATCCTGCGCCAGGGCGAGCTGTATGCGACGGTGACCAAGAAGCTTCTGACCTTCCTCCATCAGCACTACACGATCCAGGTGGAGGGCGGCGTCACCTACGAGGCAGAGGGCAATATCACGAGTCACGAATACGAAGTCGCAGCCGACGGCGCCGCGGTCGCGCATATCTCCAAAGATTGGTTCACTGTCACCGATTCGTATGGGGTCGCCATCGGGCCGGGACAAGATCCGCCGCTGCTGCTGGCGGCCGCCATATGCATTGACGAGATCGCCGAGGAACAGCGCGAACACCACTGAGCTCGTGTAACGCTTGCGACCGTCATTCGCGCTCCATGGCTCGCAGGCCGCGTGCAGAATTCCACGATTCGACGACCAGGCGGTCGCCCGCTCCGTTCAAATGCGTGATCACCGCCTCCTGGATGTCGATGACGAAGCGATGGGCGGCGCCGTCGGACTCGACCTCGGTCGCGGTGCCCGCGATCTTTGCTTCGCCGTTCCACGCGGCCGGCGCGCCTGGGGGTGGATCATCGGTCGGCCCGTGGATGGCCACCCGCGGATCGCGCAATAAATCCTGAGCCTTGACCGCTCGCGGCATTGATCCAACGTAAATCTGTCCAGTGGCGATCTCGATCTCAGTGCCGCTGATGCGAGGCGAGCCATCACGTCTCAAAGTGGCCATCGTGAGGTGCTTACGCGAGGTCAACAGAGACCTCAGTCGTGAGGCGAACTCCGGCACCGCTGCCTCGAGCTCGCTCCAGCTGGCCACGCCATCACGATACGGCGG
>DATCPU010000295.1:0-3413 GCA_036569925.1 Candidatus Dormiibacterota bacterium | reverse complement strand
AGCCTGGGACCCGCCGGAAGCTAGGCCGGCGCCAGAGGCTCGCCGTTCAGGGTCACCGTCAGCTCCACTGGGACCGGCGCCCGAAAGGTTTGGGCCGCATGGCAGGCTCGCTCGGCGTGGGCGACCAACCGCGCAACCCGTAGTGCGGACGCCGAGCTGCTCACATGGAGATCGAATGTGACCTGCTGGAAGGCGCCTGGCGGGCCGCCCAGATCGTATTTGTCTGCCACGCTGAATGTGGCGCGGACGTCGACATCGGCGTCTTCGATCGGGACCTCATACAGGGGCGAAAACTTCGCCAGCTGGGTGAGCAGTCAAAAAGCTGCACCAGCCAGCAGGTATTGCAATGGCGCGGGCGCGAGGTCGTCGCCGCCACGCTCCCGGGGCTCGTCGGATTCGATCTGGAACCGGCCAACCCGGCCGATCATGTGCATGTCCTTGTCGATATGGGCGACCGCACGCTGGGTCAAGACAGGAGTCTTCTGAGTGTTTGCGCGCGTGGCGTCGTACGCCTTCTTCATCCGGTCGAGATCGACTCTGGTCGTCTTGTCACTCAACTGTGGAGGCTCGTGCTCCTGACTTTCTTGATGAATGGACAATATCAGCCTCGCTCACGGGCGGCCAAACCAGGTTGTGAGCGCTGCGCGCAATCCAGTGTCTGAGCCCTCGCCCACCCAGGCGACATGTCCGTCGGGACGAATCAGCACCGCCGTCGGGGCACTGACCACGCCAAGCACCGGAAGCTCCCAAACACCCGCATATTCAGCGTTGAGCAGCTGAACTCGATCCGCCCATGGCGTGATGTCGAGGCTGCCGGGCTCACCGAGGTTGAGCAGCACCGGCCGGGCGGCGTGCAGCAGGCTGAACACTCGCAGCGGGCCGTTAGCGGTGACCAGGTCGAGATCGGGCATGCGACGCCCGAGCAGCGGGTGTCCCTCACCAAGGTCGTAATGAATGTCCAGGCCAGACATCATCGCGGCGACCCACTTTCGCGGCTCGTCCATGCTGAGCAGCTCGGACATGATGTCGCGCAAGGCCTCGACACGGTCGTCGTGGCGAAGCAGCTCGGTCTGCGCCATCGTATTGCGCAATGCGCGGGCAGCCACCGGGTGGCGCTCGGCATGGTAGGTGTCCAGCAGGCTTTCGGGCGACGTCTCCTTTACCACCTGGCCCAGCTTCCATCCCAGATTCACCGCATCCTGAACACCGATTTGGAGGCCTTGGCCCCCAGCCGGATAATGCACGTGCGCCGCGTCACCAGCCAGCATCACCCGTCTGTCGCGGTAGGACGCCGCCTGCCGAGTCATATCGGTGAACCTCGAGATCGAGCTGGGACTGTGGACCCCGTAATCGGTCCCGTAAACGGCGATCAGCGCCTCGCTGAGATCGCTCAGGGTGGGCTCGCCCGTGTGTTCGACGCTCCGTTCTGACACCAGGACTCCCACGCGTCCATCCTCCAGCCTCGAGAGCGCTTGGACGCCAATGGCGTCGCGGTGGAGGCCCCACACCGGCTCCTCGGTCATCTCGACCTCGGCGATCAAGGAGCTGGTCGTCGGATCCCATCCCGGGAACTCGATGCCGGCTGTCTTGCGGATCAGACTGCGCCCGCCGTCGCACCCCACGAGGTATTGCGTCCTTAACGACTGGCCGTCGGACAGCTTGACGTCAACGCCTGCGCCATCCTGTGCGAAGCCGGTCACCTCACGTCCGCGGTGGATCGGCACGCCAAGCTCGCCGATCCAGGCGGCGAGGATGTGCTCAACGTGGTTCTGCGACAGCCCGAGCCCGTAATTGTGCCGCGTGGGAAAGTCACTGATATCCAAACGGATCCAGGCGAACCCCGCGACCTGTGCCACCTGCCCCTGCGAGAGGAATCGATCGGCGATTCCGCGCTGATCGAAAACCTCGATGGTGCGTGAGTGCAGACCACGCGAGCGCGAACCGACGAGGTCCGGGCTGTTGCGCCGCTCGACAATGGCAACGTCAACCCCCGCTAGAGCCAGCTCGCCCGCCAACATCAGTCCCGTCGGGCCTCCTCCGGCCACCACCACCGCATGCTCGGCCATCTCGTGAACCTCCTCGGGAAAAATGAGGCGTCAGCGTCGCACGGGGCGGGGGGCTTGCGGCAAGCCCCTGGGTGCGGTGTACATTTAATGTGGAAGGGAACTCCAAGCGGCGCTGCCAGCGCGTGACAGGCCGACCGGAGCGAGCACTTACTCTGTCTGTGGTGGCGACTCCCCCGTGGACTCCTTCGCCGATCCGCGAATACGGCCTGCTTGGCGATACCCGCACCGGCGCATTGACCTCGAAATCGGGGTCGATCGACCGGACGTGGTGGCTCGATGGCTGACCGGGTAGACGGCCCGATTCTGATCGTTGGTGCGGGCCTCACCGGAGGCAGTGCGGCCAAAGCTCTGCGCAAAGCGGGCTACCGCCGCGAAGTGCTGATGCTCGCGGGAGAGCCCACGTACCCATTCGGACGGCCACCTCTGACCAAGGGTTATCTGAGGGGTGCCGAGGACCTTGCTAAATGGATGGTCGCGCCACGTGACTGGTACAGAGCCAATAACGTCCATGTCGTACCCGCGAAAGTGGTAGCCCTGGACCCTGACTCCAGAAGCGTGAAGCTGGAGTCGGGCGAAGCGATCGGTTATCAACGGTTGCTGCTTGCCACCGGCGGTCGAAACCGCAAGCTGGAGGTCCCCGGCGCAAATCTTCCCGGCGTTCACCAGCTGCGCACGATCGCCGAATGCGATGCGATCAAGCTGGAAGCCAAGGCCGGCGCTCGGGCCGTCGTTGTGGGGTCGGGATTCATCGGCTCCGAGGTCGCCGCGTCGTTGCGCCAGCTGGGGTTGAAGGTGACGCTGTTCGTGCGAGGGAAAGGGCCGCTCGAGGCCATCCTCGGTCCAGAAGTTGCGAACGTGTTTGGCGCGATCCACCTTCAAGCGGGTATCAACTTGGTGCGCGATGACGAGGTGGTCCGATTCGAGGGCTCGCTGCACGTCGAGCGGGTGGTCACCAAGCAAGGACGGCGGATCCCGTGTGACCTCGCCGTTGTGGCCGTAGGGATTCAACCGAATGTCGAGCTTGTCAAAGGCTCAGGCGTTGTCACCGGTAACGGAGTCACCGTCGATGCCCGGTGCCGCACCAACATTCCGGGCATATTCGGTGCAGGTGACGTGGCTGATCACCTGCATCCGATCTTCGGGCGAGTGAGGGTCGAGCACTACAACAACGCGGAGAAGATGGGAGCGGCCGCCGCGCGCTCGATGCTCGGGTACCGCGCTGCCTACCGATACCTGCACAGCTTCTGGAGCGACCAGTTCGAGCACAAGCTGGAGTACGTCGGCCATGCTCGAAAATGGGATCGCTTCGTGGTCAGAGGGTCGCTAGAAAAGCGGGAGTTTGTCGGG
>DATCPU010000294.1:0-1592 GCA_036569925.1 Candidatus Dormiibacterota bacterium | reverse complement strand
GCTCGCGCAGCTGGGTGTGCTCATCCTGTGGTTCGGTTGGTTCGGGTTCAACCCGGGCTCGACGCTAAACGCGACCAATCTTCATTTCGCCGATGTAGTGGTGGTCACCAACCTGGCGGCCGCCGCCGGTGCGGTGGCCGCGCTGGCCACGATCTACCTCATCACCAAGACGATGGACGTCGGCATGATCGGCAACGGCGCCATCGCTGCGCTGGTCGCCATCACCGCGCCATCCGGTTATGTCGAGCCCTGGGCGGCGATCGTCATCGGCGCAGTGGCGGGTGTAATCGTGGTGGTCGGGGTCCTTGCCCTGGACAAATACCTCGACGATCCGGTTGGGGCTCTGCCCGCCCACGGCCTGGCAGGCATCTGGGGCACGCTGAGCTGTGGCCTGTTCACAGTGCCGGCGCTGGCCAAGTTCAACGGAGTCGGCCAGGGCGGCCTCTTCTACACCGGTAGCTTTCACCAGCTGGGGGCTCAGGCGATTGCTGTCACGGCCTCGTTCGTGACGGTCTTCGTTCTCAGCTTCGCGCTGTTCTGGATCATCAAGAAGACCGTGGGCCTGCGCGTCTCGGCGCGTGAAGAGATGGATGGGCTCGACATCAGCGAGCACGGCATGTGGGGCTACCCCGAATCGTTCATGCCCGTGCCCGGCGGGATCTACCGTCCCGCTGACACGCCGACCGTCATGCCACATCATTCGACAGAGTCGATTCCGACACATGGGGAGGTGGCGCGAGCATGAAGATGGTGATGGCGGTCATCCGGCACGAGCGGCTGCAGGAGGTGCAGGACGTGCTCGACGAGTGTGGTGTGTCGGGGGTCACTGTGACCGAGGTTAAGGGGTGTGGGGCCCAACGCGGCTACACCGAAAAGTATCGAGGGACGGCCGTGCATATCTCGCTGAGGCCACGCTTGAAGATCGAGGCGGTCATGCGCGACGAGATCGTCAAGACGGTGGTTGACAAGATGGCAGCGGCCGCGCGCACCGGCGAGGTGGGTGACGGCAAGATCTTCGTCATCGATGTGGAGGACGCAGTAAGGATTCGCACGGGCGAGCACGGCGCGGAGACAGTCCAGCACGCCGAGCGCGCCATGTGGGGGCATTAGGGCCGCCTGTGTTGATTGCTACGCCATAACGGCGTTCAGTCAGGGCTGCGGCGCCTGGAGTCGAAGCCGCGTCTTTACGGCCTGGGAAGAGGGCGTCGGGGAATGTCTGGGCGTCGGCAGAAGGAGCGCCCGGAGTAGATGCCGCGTCCTGACGGGCTGGGAAGAGGGCGTCGGGGCCGGGACTGGCAGTCGTTTCGACGAGTTCAGCAGGCAGAGATTGTTAGCTGAAAATTACTTCGAAAATAGATCCTGTTAACGACCTTTTTGTATTGATTTTGAATACGACTTTGATAGAATACGAACATGCGTTCCGTCGTGGATTTTGGACTCCAACCCGGCCCTGATTCAACTCCTTTCCAAGACATGCATCGGGCTCTCCAGCGCTTGCGCGAGGAGGACCTCCACGCGCTGCCGGCATCCGAGATGGGCCCTGATATGGAAGAGCTGCGCCGGCTCATCAACGGCATGGAGGCGGAGTGCAC
>DATCPU010000293.1:0-3783 GCA_036569925.1 Candidatus Dormiibacterota bacterium | reverse complement strand
GTGCCTGACCACGTTCCCGCCATGAACTGGAAGAGGCCCGTGGCGCCGCTGTCCGTGTTCACTGAGTTTGGGTGGTAGCGAGACTCGCAGTAGGCGACGTTGATGGCCCACTGGACCGCGCGCGGTCCCAGGGGGCTGAAGGCGTCGTTGATGATCTTGGCGATGTAGGGCGGCGGCGGCGCGTGGTTGGAGAGGGCGGCGTACTGGGCGGCCTGCGCTTTGGCGGCCGCCAGGGCCTGCTGCTGAGCCTGGTATTTGGCCAAGCCCGACTCGAGCTCCCGGGTCCAGGCCTGGACCTGCGCCTCGGCCGCCACGAGAGCGCGCTGGGCGCGCACCTGGCTGATCATCGACTGGCGGTCGTAGGCGCTGAGCTGGGTGACCGCCACCGCAGAGGCGGGGGCCGCGGGCGTGTCGACGCGAGGCAGGATGACAGCCGCCAGAACCACGGTCCACACCAGGACCGCGCGAAACAGTGGAATCAACCCCTTGCGTACCCCTTCCTCGAAGTCGCCCTACCCCTGGGGCGCTGTTCAGGCCTGAGCTCGAAACGGGGACGCAGTGGAGGGACCTCTCAGGAACCGAAGGCGAAACCTTAACAGACAGGCGGCCACTTTGTGTAGCCGTCTGAAGGGTTTAACGGGTGCCCTGCCCAGGACTTGCGCAGGTGCTGGGCCGGCCAAGCGCGCGTACCCGCGGAGCGGGGACTATATGCAGGTGAAGGTCGTCCTCCCCGAGGGCTTGAAACCAGTGCTCTCTCGCATTCCATCCGACCCGGAGATCGTGTGGTACACGGACACCGCCTCCTGCATCGCGGCGATGCCCGGGGCCGAGGTGGTGTGGGTCCACTTCGGCCTCACCGATATCGACACTGTGTTCAGGGCGGGCACCGACCTCAAGTGGGTGACCAGCGCCGCCACCGGCGTCGACGGCTGGCCGTTGGACGTACTTCGGGAGCGCCACGTGGTCCTGACCAACGGCTCGGGCGTCGGCGCTGTCCCCATCTCCGAGTACGTGGTCATGGGCTTGCTCGCGGGACTGAAGGGCCTGCCCGCGATGGTGCGGGCGCAGGACCGCGGCGAGTGGCTGAAGAGCCCGCCGACGATGGCCGAGCTGCATGGCAAACGGGCACTGGTCTATGGCTATGGCGGCATCGGGCGGGCGATCGCCGATCGCCTGCGACCTTTCGGGGTTTCGGTCACTGGCGTGAGGCGCAACCCCGGTGGCGAGGCGGGTGTTATCGCGGCCGAGGGTTGGGAGGGGCGCCTACCGGAGACCGACCTCTTGATCATGTCCGTACCTCTGACCGGCGCGACCGGCGCGCTCGTGGGCAAAGAGCAGCTTGCGGCGTTGCCTAAAGGAGCCTGGGTCGCCAACATCGCTCGTGGCGGGTTGATCGACCAGGGGGCGCTGATCGCCGCCCTCAAGTCGGGGCACCTTGGAGGCGCCTACCTCGACGTGACCGACCCCGAGCCGCTACCCCCCGACTCGGAGCTGTGGTCGCTCCCCAACGCCATCATCACACCGCATGCCTCATGGGCGACGGAGCACCTCATGGAGCGGGCAGCGGAAATCTTCGTCGACAACTTCGACCGGTACCTGCGCGGCGCTGAGCTGCGAAACGTAGTCGACATGGAGGCTGGCTACTGAGCAGAAATCCGCCCTTGGGCCAGAGTCTTCTCTACAGGACGTGAACGTTGTCGACCTGAACCGAAATGCGGGCTGAGCGCTCCCGAACAGTGGCCTCGAGCGATAAATCGCTCTTCCCTTCCTCGGCCGTCCATAACGGCACGACGACCCACCAGGTATCTGGTTCGATTTCGACCCTCCCATAGTCAGAAACCTCCCATGCTTCAGGCGGTAAGGGCATTAGCCGGCCCGGGTAATTTCGCACCCAGTAGCCGAAGGACTCGGGCGAGGGCCATGTCAGAAAAGGTTAGTGAGCTTTTTGCGCAGCCACTTGCGGCCCGGCTGGTCATGGTAGGCCGGCATGAGCGCTCTGACCTTCTCAAATGCGGCCAGGGTGAGCGAGTCGGGGTCATGACCATCGGTCTGGAGCGGTGCGCCGATGACCACCTTGATGCGTTTGCCTAACCACAGATCTTTGGTACCCGACAGGGCTACAGGTACGACAGGCACGTGCGCCTTGATGGCGAAATGGGCGAAGCCCTTCTTGAAGGGCATCAGCCCACCTTCGGCCGGGCCGTAGTTGCCCTCGGGAAAGATCGCCACCGCACCCCCGAGCTCGAGGCATCGGTCGACGTGGTGAAACAGCGCGAGATCGCCGTGGCGACCCTGCACCACTGGCACGAAGCCACCGGTGGATCGGACCAGGAACCACTGCACCTTGCGGGTCACCAATATGGTCGGATTGGCCAGGAAGTGAAGCCTGGGTTCGATGGGCAGCAGCATGAGCAGCGCGAACTCGTCGAGCCAGTTGAGGTGGTTGGCGATCACGACGTAATTTCCGGTACGAGGCACGTTGCTCAGGCCTTCGACGTCGAACCGGAAGCAGAGATGAAGGAGCGGGACGGCGACGAGCCTGACGAAGCGGTAGGGAAGGTTCGCTTTGCGGCCCACTGGGAGCAGGTCGGCGGGCGGCATTGCCGCCTGGGCCATATCGCTCAGGTCCGCGACTGAGGGGTCGGACGCATGCTGGCCGAAAGTTATCTCATCGCGGGGTACACCGCTGTGGCCAAAAGGGCACAAATGGCGCCACGCCCGGCGAGAGTTTCGGCAATTCGCGCCCGAGCGGCGCGGGAAGTCGTGGGCCTACGGCTCGAGTGGCCACCACTGCAACATGCGGTTGAAGGTTCCAAGCGCCGCCTCGACTGCGTGGATCGCGCTGGTCAGGTTCGCCTGCTCCCCCCCGCTGATCTTGCCGCTCTTGACGTCAGCCCTAACCTCGTTCAAGAACGCGCTCATCTCGTTGTGGGAGGCGTTGTTGTTGCCGCGGGCGGCCGCCGCGCTCGCCGCGTCGAGCTTGGCGAGGAGGCTGCTGAGCTGGCCCTTGCTGAGGGTCTTGATGCTGCGGACATACGTCTCGATGCTGCTGAGGGCTTGCTGCGGCGTCTGCACCACGACCGTCGTGGTCGCCACGGCCGCGCCGCCATCGTCGTCGGTCACCGTCAAGGACACGTGGTAGGTGCCTGGCGCGCCGTACGCATGCGATGCGGACAGATTGCCCGAGCCGGAGGCCCCGAAGCTGGCCGAGCTGGTGTTCGAGTCGCCGAAGTTCCACCGGCTCGTGTGGGTGTCGAGAGCGCCGGGATCTGAGAAGGTGCCTGAGAAGCTGATCGTCTCCTGAGGTGTGACCACCAGCGGCACGCTCGTGTTGACGCCGGTGATCTCCGCGGTCGGCCACACGTTGGAACCGGTCACGGTCACCGCGGCAGTGTCGGTCATGCCCCCGTCGTCAGTGGCTCGCATCGTGACTACGAAGGTGCCCTCGTCGTCCGGGGTGAACTGCCAGTGGGCGCCTGACCCGCTCCTGTAAGCGGCTCCGTTCTTGGTCACGGACCAGCCGTAGGTGAAGCCGGCGGCGTTGTCGGCCGCGCTTGGGCTGGTGGCGCTGCCTGCCAGGTGGACGGCGGTTCCCTCCGGGGCGGTCGATCCAGGAGCGCTGATGGCGGCGATGGGCGCCACGCCGGCGACGTTGACCGGGAACGAAGTCGTTGACGTTCCCCCGTTCCCGTCGTCGGCTGTGATTGTGATCGTGTGGGAGGCTGCCTCATCGGACGCCGCGGCCGACCACGACCATGTCCCGGTGCTCGTGCCGCTCTTGGT
>DATCPU010000292.1:0-4297 GCA_036569925.1 Candidatus Dormiibacterota bacterium | reverse complement strand
GCTCGAGACCTCGATCGACGGCGCGAAAGGGATCCTCTTCAACATCACCGCCGGCAAGGACATCACCCTGCAGGAAGTGCAGAAGGCCGCCGAGATCGTTCGCGCGGCGGCAGACCCCGGCGCCAACATCATCTTCGGCGTCGTCCGTGACGACACGATGCAGGGCGAGATCAAGATCACGGTCATCGCCACAGGGTTTGGCGCGAAGAGCTCGACCGAGGTGCGGCACGACACGCAGCGCAGGGCGATCGAGCGCGAGCGGCCTGAGTTCGCGACCGACGAGTTGGGCGACATCAACATCCCGGCGTTTCTCCGGAACCGGATGTAGGAATAGATAGAAGACATTGCGCTGCCCGTACTGCGGACATCACGACCTGAAGGTGGTCGACTCCCGCGACTCTGAGGTCGGGGAGGCGATCCGCCGCAGGCGCGAGTGCCTGCAGTGCGGGCAGCGTTTCACGACGTACGAACGCATCGAGGCGGTTCCGTTCTATGTCACCAAGAAGGATGGGCGGCGCGAGGACTTCGACCCGCAGAAGCTGTTCACCGGGCTGAAAAAGGCGACCGAGAAGCGCGATATCTCGCCGGAGCGGTTGCGCGCAATCGTCGACGACATCGAGGCCGAGCTCAGGCGGTCTGGCCGGGTCGAGATCCCCAGCGGGGAGATCGGCGAGATGGTGATGGACCGCCTGCGGGATCTCGACGAGGTCGCGTACATCCGCTTCGCGTCGGTCTATCGAGAGTTCATGGACCTGCAGCAGGTCAAGCGCGAGATCGAACAGGTGCTCAGCTCCAGGAGGCCTGGATAGCGCAAAGAGCTACTTTCTAGGCTCATACCGCATCGCCACCGCCCCCGAGCCGAACTCCAGCCGGCTCACGAGCCTCAAGTCCAGAGGCCTCGACAGCCCCGCGAACAACGTCGGCCCGTGGCCCACCAGCCTGGGCTGCACCACGAGCTCGTACTCATCGATCAATCCCAGCTCCGCCAACGCCAGCGGGAGCTTCACGCCTCCAACGAACAGACCATTACCCGGCTCCTCCTTCAGCTGCTGAACCGCCTTCCCCAGATCCCCGCGCACGAGCTCGGCGTTCCAATCGACCCGGTCGAGGGTGCTCGACACGACGTACTTTTTCGCCGCGTCGATCGTCCGGGCGAACGGTTCCATCCAGGGTTCCATCCAATCAGGCCTCGCTCCTGTCCCCGCCGGCTGCCGCCACGCTGCCTCCATCATTTCGTAAGTCACCCGGCCAAAGAGGAGAGCATCGGCCTGCTCGATGTTTTCCGTCGCGTGGCGATGTAAGTCTTCATCCACCAAACCTTCCCGATGGTCGCAGCACCCGTCCAATGTGACGTTGATCGAATACCGAAGGGGTCGCACTACATAAGCGTATCGACCAGCGGTGGACGGCTTTCGTAGTCTTTCACTCGTGAAGACGATCCCAGCCGTTCTGCACGTGCCGGAGCTGGCCGACGAGCCGATGCTGATCCACGGGTTCTCGACCACGCTCCTGGGGTCGGTCGGTCTAACGCACGCGACGGACCGGGCTGCGGTGATGCGGTCACGCGATGAGTTCGCGCGCATCCTCGAGCTGGGCGGTTCCGATTCGTTGACGGTCGCGGGCGCCATCCACGGCGCCGACGTCGCACGCGTTGATTCGGCGCCCGCGATCATCGACGACGTCGACGCCTTGATCACCGACAGGCGGGGAATCGGGTTGTTCACGACGCATGCCGACTGCTTCCCGATCGTCCTTTGGGATCCCATCCACGCTGCGGTTGGGCTCGCGCATGCCGGGTGGCGCGGCACACACGCCCGAGTTGCGGTTGCGGCGCTGGATGCGATGGAGCGCGAGTTCGGCACGAAACCCCGCGACGTGCGCGCCGCGATCGGCCCCGGCATCTGCGGACGCTGCTACGAGGTCGGGCCGGAGGTCGCTCACAACTTCGACGAAGCTTTCGTGACCCGGGGCGATGGCGATCGATTGCTGCTCGACCTCGCAGCCGCGAACATTGCTCAGCTGGTAGGGGCGGGCGTCCGCGCAGTGCACGACATAGCGATGTGCACGAAGGAGAGCTACCTCTTTCCATCCCATCGCCGGCTTGCCGACGGCACCCGGTTCGGCGCGATCGTCGCGTTGAGATGATCGACGACGTCAAGGCGCGCCTGGCGCTGGTGCGCGAGAAGGTGGCCCGCCTGCGCAACCCCGACGACATTGTCATCGTCGCCGTCACCAAGGGGTTTGGGGCCGACACGTGCCGTGCGGCACTGGCCGCGGGCCTCCATGTGCTGGGTGAGAACCGTGTGCACGAGGCGATCCTCAAGATGGAGGACGTGCCTGGCGCCGAATGGCACCTGATCGGCCACCTCCAGACCAACAAGGTCCGCCAGGCGGCCGGCCGTTTTGCGCTTATCCACTCCGTCGACTCGGTCCGGCTGGCCACCGAGATCGCGCGCGTTGAGCCTCACCAGGTCGTCCTGCTGGAGATTAATGTCGCGCGCGAACCGCAAAAGCACGGCGCCGATCCCGACCGCGCCCAGGAAGCGATCAAGGAGATCTCCACCTTTCTGGAGTTGCGGGGCCTCATGGCCATGGGTCCGTCCGAGGGCGATCCGGCACCTGCGTTCAGGGAGCTGAGGCAGATGCGTGACGACGCCGAGCAGCGACTGGGCAAGAGCCTGCCGGTACTATCGATGGGCATGAGCGGCGATTTCGAGGTGGCGGTGGCGGAAGGCAGCACCATGCTGCGACTCGGACAGGCGCTCTTCGGGCCCCGCCCCAGCTGACGGTCGTGGGCGCCATTGCTTCGCTCCTTGCCCTGCTTCTTTGGGCCTTCGTCATCGTCATCCTGGTCCGCGTCGCGTTCACGTGGATCAGCCCCTATCCGACCCACCCGATATACCGGGTGGCCTACCAGATCACAGAGCCGGTCCTCGCTCCGGTGCGCCGGTGGCTCCCGCCTGTATCGGGCATGGACCTCTCTCCGATAGTCGTCACCGTCGCCTGTTACTTCCTTATCCACGCCCTCGGTTTCATCGGGTGAATGCATGTTTGAGCCGGTAAATCAAAAGGTCAGCTTTCCAGAGCTCGAGCAGGAGCTGATGGCCACCTGGAAGCAAGAGGGCACCTTTCAGAAATCGCTGGAGCTGAGGGAAGGCCGGCCGCGCTTCGTCTTTTACGAGGGACCGCCAACCGCAAATGGAAAGCCGGCGACCCACCACATCCTGGCGCGCGCTTTCAAGGACCTATTCGGCCGCTACAAGACGATGCGGGGCTTCTACGTCGAGCGCAAGGCCGGCTGGGACACCCACGGGCTGCCGGTCGAAATCGAGGTGGAAAAGAAGCTCAAGATCTCAGGCAAGTTCGCGATCGAGAACGAGATCGGCGTCGAGCGTTTCAACGAGCTGTGCCGCGCGAGCGTGTACGAGTACGTCGCCGACTGGGTCGCGTTCAGCGAGCGCATGGGCTTCTGGCTCGATTACGAGCACGCCTACTGGACCTTGACGCCCGATTACATCCAGTCCGTCTGGTGGGCACTGAGCGAGATGTGGAAGCAGGGTCTCGTCTACAAGGGCTTCCGCGTGGCGCCGTACTGTCCACGGTGCGCCACGCCGCTCTCGAGCCACGAGCTCGCGCTGGGCTACCAGGACAACGTGCCAGACCCCAGCGTATACGTGCGGTTCAGACTCAAAAGCGATCAGCCGGGCGATCGCAGGGCGCTCACCGAGAAGACATCGATCCTCGCGTGGACGACCACCCCCTGGACGCTGCCCGGGAACGTCGCCCTGGCCGTCGACGACGACATCGACTACATCAAGGTGAAAGACGGCGAGGATGCCTTCCTGATCCTGGCCGAGGCCCGGCTCCAGGTGCTCAACGAGCCACCGGTGGTCGTCGAGCGGATGAAGGGAAGGGACCTCGTCGGGCTCGAGTATGAGCCGCTGTATCCGTATTCCATCCCTGCCGAGGGGCGCGCGCACTACGTCGTCGACGCCGACTTTGTCTCAACCGAGGAAGGCACCGGCGTGGTCCACACATCTGCGCTTTATGGAGTCGACGACCTCAGGCTATGCCAAGAGAAGGGCATCCCATTCAGGCACACGGTGGGCCTCGACGGAAAGTTTCTGCCGTACGTGGAGAAGTTCGCCGGGCTTCACGTCAAAGAGGCCGACCCGGTAATCATCGATGACCTCAAGGCGCGCGACCTGCTCTACAAGTCCGAGACCATCCTGCACACATATCCGTTCTGCTGGCGATGCAGCACGGCGCTCATCTATTACGCGCTTGACTCGTGGTA
>DATCPU010000291.1:0-10430 GCA_036569925.1 Candidatus Dormiibacterota bacterium | reverse complement strand
CTGACCTGTAACCGACCCGTCACACCCGGATGACCCGCATGCCACGCCGCCCAGCCCACCGCCTCATCGAGCAAGAGCGCAACGATCCCGCCGTGCGCCATGCCCGCCCAACTCTGGTACTTGTCCGGCACCTCGAACTCGACGCTCGTGCCATCCGGGCCAGGCTGGAACACCAGGCGAAAGCCTTCCATGTTGAGTGGACCGCATCCGAAACAGTGGCCGTCGAATCTGACTTCCATCCGAATCTCCTATGTGCGGCTTCTAGCCCCGGCAGTTCCAGGTGCCGGCGATCTTCATGGCGGGCTTGCCACTGTTCGCATCGGTCAGCGCGGCGTTGATGGTCCCCGACTGCTGGGTGGGAGCGACAGTGAATGTCACCTTGTCGCGCGCGATGTTCAACCACACCTTCGTCTTATCAAGGCTGCGAACGACGAGTGACGAATCGCTAGTTGTGTACGAGCCGGCACCCCTGAAGTTTTTGACGACGAACGCAATCTCCCACACCGTGGCCCCGCCATCGGTCGATCCGTAGAAAGTGTCCGCCCACTGCTCCCCTGTGCGCGTCTTGGATCCGGTGCAAGCGCTCACCTGATCCCCAGAGTCCGGCACTATCCCGGTGATCTGCCCGGTTATCGCCCCCGTGAGTGTGAGGTCCTGAGTCCAGTTTCCCTGTGGGATCACAGGCGACGGAGACGCCACCACAGGCGGATTGGTCTGGGTGCAGGCTGTGAAGACGATGAGGGCGACGATGCCCGCAGCACGGAGCATGTGATCGAATGTTAGCCGTGGCAGAGGGCGCGGAGCGGATGACCCAGGCCATGAGGTCGCTCGAAGCGGCTTTCTTGATCGGCGTCGAAGGTGTGACAGTGATCTGGCTCGTGCGCCATGGCGACTGCTACGAGGGCATGTCCGAAGGCACCAATCCCCCACTCAGCCCGCTGGGCCACACGCAGGCTGCACGCCTTGCGGCGCGCGTGAAGCGCGCCGGCGTGAAAGCGATCTACTCGAGTCCTTACCGCCGCGCCGTCGAGACAGCGCGTGCCATCACTGACGACGTGCATGAAGACCAGCGCCTCGTGGAGATCGAGCTCGAGCTCGGATACGACGGCAACCTCGAGTTCAAGGAATCGGCGGCAAGCGTCGTCGCCAGAATGCGTGCCGCGATCGATGACATCGTGGCCGCCCATCCCGGCGAGCACGTGGTCGTGGTGACGCACGGCGTCGCGCTCATGGCTTATCTCTCCGACCTGCTCCACCTCGAAGCCGGCCAGCTCCGACTGCTTCCCTACTACACGAGCGTGAGCGTGGTGCGCGCAATGGGCGACGTGCGGATGGTCGCGACGATCGCTGACACGGCGCACCTCGATTGACCGAACAGATCCGCGCCGACCTCGAAGCACAGTGTCGTGAGCGCCTACATCGCCCGAACCTTCGTGTGCTCTCGGTCGACTCGATCCCGGAAGGCCATTCGGGATTTACCTATTTCGTCACTATCGATGAAGGCGACGGGCCTCGCCGCTTCGTCCTCCGCCTCCCCCCTCCCGGCGCGCGCATCGCCGGGCCGGCAGATGTGGTTCGCCAGGGCCGCATCATGGCCGCGCTCCATGCCGCCGGCCTTCCCGTTCCCGCCATCCCGGTCCTCACCTCAGACCTCGTCGTCGACGGGCGCCCGTTCGTGATGATGGAGGCCGTGAACGGCGAGCGCATCGAGAAGACCGGCCTTGAGCAGAAACCTCTGGAGATCGCCGCCTCAGCAGTGCACGTTCTCAAGCAGCTTCATGCGCTTCCGCTTGACCAAACGGGCATTGGCGATGAATCACCGGTTGGCTTGAATGCCGAGATGCTGCGCTGGCTCTGGCTCATCGACCGCGCCCCCGAGGAGCTCACCGGGCGTGCCGGCGAGCTCGGTGGGCTGCTGGCTGCGCGCACTCCGAAAGAGAGGGCGCCAACCCTCGTCCACGGAGACTTCCACTACGGGAACATGCTGTTCAAGGGCCCCGACGTGGTGGCCGTGCTCGACTGGGAGATCGCGCAGATCGGCCAGCCGCTGCTCGATCTCGGCTGCCTCTGCATCGTGTCTCACCGCCGCCGCTATGAAGGTGCGCCCAACCCAGGCGGTTCGATCGACGTCGCGGTAGAGGATCTCTATAGGCTCTATGGAGCCGACGCGTCTGAGATGCGCTGGTACCTGGCCATGAGCCTTTACAAGTACGCGGCGATCTTCGGCTACAACCTCATGCTGCATCGGCGCGGCAAGCGCCCCGACCCCATGTACGAAGGGTTGACGGATACCATCACCGGCATGATCGACGAAGGCATCGCATTGCTCGAGCCCGACGTTTAGGAGACAGACACATGACCTGGGATTTCTCGACCGAGCCGGAGTTCGAAAGCAAGCTCGAATGGATGCGCGACTTCATGCATAAGGAGGTGTATCCGCTCGAGGTGCTGGACACGGATGAAGCCGGTTTCATGCGAGCGATCCGCCCGCTTCGCGATGAGGTCAAGAAGCACAAGCTGTGGGCGACTCACCTGCCGCCTGAGCTGGGCGGCCAGGGCTACGGCCAGGTCAAGCTCGGGCTCATGCACGAGATCGAGGGCGCCTCGATGTGGGGCCCGATCATCTTCGGCAACCAGGCGCCCGACTCTGGCAACTCTGAGGTGCTTGCCCACTTCGGCAACGAGGAGCAGAAAAAGCGCTGGCTGCATCCTCTGCTCGAGGGTAGGATGCGCTCCGCCTTCTCGATGACCGAGCCCAACACCGCGGGCTCCGATCCTACACTCCTCTCGTCCACCGCCGAGCTCAAAGACGACGAATGGGTGATCAACGGCCACAAGTGGTTCACGTCGAACGGGATGATCGCCGACTTCCTGATCGCGATGGTTGTCACCGACCCGGACGCCGGCGCGTACGAGCGCGCGTCGATGATCATCGTCCCAGGTGATGCGCCCGGGCTCAAGAAGGTGCGCAACATTCCCACCATGGGAGGAGACGAGCGCTTTGGCTACGGTCACGCCGAAATTCGCTACGAGAACGTGCGCGTGCCCAAGGAAAACCTCATTGGGAAGCGGGGCCAGGGTTTCTTGATCGCGCAAGCGCGGCTGGGACCAGGTCGCATTCACCATTGCATGCGCTGGCTCGGCCAGGCACGCCGCGCCTTCGACATGCTCTGCGAACGGGCGCTGCAGCGGGAGGCGTTCGGCAAGAAGCTCGCCAGCCATCAGACGGTTCAGAACTGGATCGCCGACTCGGCAGCTGAGATGCAGGCCGCGCGTCTCATGACACTGCACGCCGCCTGGGTCATCGACACGCAAGGCGCAGCGGCCGCGCGCAAGGAGATCTCGCTGATCAAGTTTTTCGGCGCCAAGGTTCTGCACGACGTGATCGATCGCGCGATCCAGGTCCACGGCTCGCTCGGCTATTCGTCCGACCTGCCCCTCGAGGAGATGTACAGGCACGCTCGTGCGGCCCGCATGTACGACGGCCCAGACGAAGTTCACCGAGTGTCAGTGGCGCGCCAGATTCTCTCCGGCTACGAAGCCCCGAAGGGCATGTGGCCGCGCGAGCACGTACCGACCCGGCGCGAGTCGGCGCAGCGAAAGTTCGCCGCTCTGCAGGAGGCCGCCGTCACCGATGCCTGACGAGGCGCTGCCCGACTACGCGATCCGCAACCGGGCGACCTGGACTGCGGCCAATGCCCAGCACACGGCACGCACGGCTCGCGACTCGTGGGCCAAGGACCGCATGGAGTGGGGCGTCTGGAGCGTGCCCGAGGATGAGATCCAGGTGGTACCTGACGTCAGCGGCCTCGACGTGATCGAGCTCGGATGCGGCACCGCTTACTGGGGCGCATGGCTCAAGAAGCGAGGCGCGCGCAGGGTCGTCGGCGTCGACATCACGCCGGCCCAGCTTGCCACCGCCCGCGAGCTGAATGCGGAGTTCGGCCTTGGGCTCGAGTTCATCGAAGCGAATGCAGAGAGCGTCCCGCTCCCCGACGCGTCGTTCGATCTGGCGTTCTCGGAGTACGGCGCTTCGATCTGGTGCGACCCCTACCTCTGGATCCCGGAGGCTGCGAGACTGCTGCGCCCAGGCGGCGAGCTGCTGTTCATGCGCAACAGCACCCTGCAAATCCTTTGCTCCCCCGACGACGAGCTCGTTGGGGAACGCTTGGTCAGGCCGCAAAAAGGCATGCACCACATCGATTGGCAGGACGAAGACACAGGTCCGTCGACCGACTTCCATATCAGCGGATCCGACCTGTTCCAGCTGCTGCGCAAGACCGGCTTTGACGTGCTGGATTTCCGCGAGCTCTACCCCCCGGACGACGCGGTCGACCATCCGTACTACAAGTGGACCCCTGTCGAGTGGGCGAAGAAATGGGCGGCCGAGGAGATCTGGCGGGCGAAGAAGCGCTAGGGGTGCGTCTCGGCGAGGTGTAGGCGGTCCCAGTCCGAGTAGGGGCCATTGACGTGGATGATCCGCTTGAGGCCCGCCTGCTCTAGCAGGCTCGCAGCGATGCCGGCGCGATAGCCCGACGCACAGTGCACGGCGACCGGTGCTTCGGATGGAATTTCAGCCGCTCGATACGGCACGTCTGGCACATAGATGTGGACTGCGCCCGGCACGTGGCCCGCCGACCACTCGTGCTCGTCTCGAGCGTCGACGACAGTCATGGGTTCGGCACTGAGGATCCATGCGGCCATGTCCTCGACGTCGACGGTCTCGAAGCTGGAGAGCTCGCGCCCGCCCGCGCGCCATGCGTCCATTCCGCCATCGAGCGCGCCGGCGACGGAATCGAACCCGATGCGGAACAGCTGGCGCTGAGCCTCGCGATGCTGGGCATCGGTGCCGCCGGCAAGCACGATGGTCCGCCCCCGGGGAATCAGCCAGCCGACCCACGCGCTGAACGGACCGTCGAGATCAACACTGTAGCTGCCGGGAATGTGACCCTTGTCGTAGTCCCGCCCCAGGCGGACGTCAACCACCGCAGCACCTTTGCCCATAAGCTCGGCGACGGCATCCGCGGTTACCTTCACGGGCGGAGCGGGATCGGGGCCGATCAGCTTCAGACCCGCCAGATTGAGCGCTGCCATGTCGCGGTAATACGCGGGGTAGCGCTGCTGGTTGAGAGCGCGGGCCAGGAACTGCATTACCTCCGTGGTCTGGAAGAACGGGTTGGTGGCGCGCTCGTGGCCCATCGTCGTCTCGTGTCCGCTGTGTCCGCCGGTGCCGCAGAACGATCCGCTCCCGTGGGTAGGAAACACCGCGATGTCATCGGGCAGGCCGCGCAACCTCACCTGCAGCGTGCGCAAGGCTTCCAGCGCGAGCTGCACTGCGAGGTGCGGGCCGAACAGGTCGGTCCGCGCGATCGCGCCGATCATCACTGCGCCGCCCGAGAATAGCGCCCGGGGCCGGCCACGATCGATCAACAGGTAGCTCAGATGGTCCGGCGTGTGACCGGGTGTATGAAGTGCCTGGACGGTGAGATCCCCGACCTTCAGATCGTGGCCCGGCGCCAGCTCGCCGATGTCGGTCCCCGCCGCGGCCTGAAGCTCACGGCGGCCGGAGACGAAGTCGTTGTGCAGATGCGTGTCCAGGGTGTTGCTGACCTTGACACCGAGCCGATCGGCAATTCTCAGATAAGGGGCGACGTCACGGAATGGATCGATGACGAGGGCCACACCGCGCTCGCGGTCGGCGACCAGGAAGCTTGCGTTGCCGAGCTCCTGGGCTGGAACGGCCTCAACGACGAACATCGCGATCCAGCATGCGCGCCCTGGTCCTGTGGATCACGCTAGAAAAGGATGAAGGTTCGTGGGGTCGGGCGAAGCAGCCCCAGCTTGCGCAAATGCTTCAGCAGCGGCTCGGGGTCCGGAACGAACTGGAGTGGGATCGCCTGCCCGACGTTGTTCGTCAGCAGGAGATAGATGAAGCGCTTGTCAAAGTAGGCTTTTTTGTAAATGGCCCAGCGAAAGGTCTGCGCGCCGAACGGGCCTTCGACGAAGTAGCCGTCCTCCCTCGCCAGGAAGTGCATTCTTCCCTGGCTGAACGCGCTCCTCCTGCGAGCTCGCGGCCCTACGAGCAACAGGAGCACGAGGAAGATGAGACCTGCAAGTGCGCTCGCCGCACCGATGCCGACGAGCGTTGAAAAGCCTTCCTGCAACCACAAGACGCCCGTCACCAGCACCAGCAAGAGGTCGACCAGCGCGAGCCACCGCCCGCCGATCCACCACCCCATTCGCAGGGTCGCTGGATGAAAGGTTGCGGGGGTTACGTCGCCTTGAACGTCCAGGTAAACCTCGGAGGCGACATCTTCCACGACCAGGCTTCTTAGCCGAGCGACAGGGGCGCGGTTGTCAGGAGCACATAGATCGCGAGCAGGGTCACCACCACCGCGCCGCCGTAGAAGATCACCTGCGCGACGAAGGTCTTGGCCGCCGGGACGCCGAGGTCGACCAGCAGGTAGCGCAGACGGTGCGCGAAATGGAAGAAGGGCAGCGAGATGAGGACCAAGAGGTAGAGCTTGACGATCGGGTTGCCCAGGATGCTGATCCAGGTGTCGTAGTGACGATCCACCACATTCACGACGCCGAGCGGGCCGAGGATTCCCTGCACCAGGATGTGGATGGGGATCAAGATCGCCGCCAGCACGCCGCCCTGGGCGAACATGAACCACCAGAAAAGGTGAGCGAGAGCCGGCTTGTGCTCGATGGGCGAGTAGCCGGTCACCCCCTCGCTCATCGGCCGAACCCGATCAGAACCGCCCCGATCACGATCGAGGCCACCAGCCATAAGCCGAACTGCGACATGACGATCAACCGCGATGGCACCGGCTTGTCGAGAACCTTGAAGTGCAGGATCACCCCAGCCAGGCTGAGAAAGGTGAAGCTGTGATACAGCGCGAAGGCCAGGCAGACGACGCTGAAGATGATGAACGCGGTCGAGGACGGGGGGTAGAAATGAGCCGGCCCGCGCCCGGCGCGGTAGATCTCGTAAAGGAGCCACAGCAGCCAGAGCGCGAGCGGCAGGGCGGTGAACTCGCGAACCATGTACAGGAAGTAGTGGCGCTTCTTCGTCCACCACCCGGCGGCCATCTTGGGCCTGTACGTCTTGGTCGCCCTGGAGGCGCCGGCCTCAACGCTCATTCGCGATTTCCGTACGGCAGGACGAATCGCATGGTGGTATCGAGCTTGGTCTGCTGGATGGCCTTGGCAGGGTCGACGCCCTTGGGACACACCACTGAGCACTCACCTACGAAGCTGCACTCCCAAACGCCATCCGATGAAGCCAGCACAGGCAGCCGCTCCTTGATGCCCTGGTCTCGCGAGTCGAGGTTGTAGCGGCGCGACAGAGCGATGGCTGCCGGTCCGAGAAACTTGTCGTCCAGCCCATAAACCGGGCAGGCGGCGTAGCACAGCATGCAGTTGATGCACTGGCTGAACTGGCGGAAGTCGTCGACCTGATCCATCGTCTGCCGGTGCTCCCCCGCGCCAAGCGGCATCTGCTGCTTCCGGATGATCCACGGCTTGATGGACTTCAGCTTGTGCATGAAGTCCTCCATGTCGACGACCAGGTCGCGAACAATCGGAAAGTTGTTGAGCGGCGTCACGGTCACGGCACCGGGCCAGTAGTCGCGCAGAAACGCCGCGCAGGTCAGCTTGGGTGTCCCGTTGACCGTCATCCCGCAGCTCCCGCAGATGCCCATACGGCAAGACCATCTGTAGCTGAGGCTGCCGTCGACGTGCGCCTTGATGTAGTTCAGCGCGTCGAGCACGACCATGCTTTCGTCGCTGAAAGGAATGTCGTACGACTGCAAGCGCGGCGCGGCATCCTTTGCCGGGTCGAACCTCGTCGCGCGAACGGTGATCCTCTTCTCGGGCACTTGGTCCTCCCCTCAGTAAGCGCGCGCTTGCGGCTTGAAGTTGGTGATGCGAACATCGCGGTACTCAAGCCGCGGGGCAATCTCATTGGCATGCATGGCGATGGTGTGCTTCAAGAACTTCTCGTCGTCGCGCTCGGGAAAGTCGCGCCGCGCGTGGGCGCCACGCGATTCCTCGCGCGCCAGCGCTGAGTACGTGATGACCTCGGCCACCTCGAGCATGTAGTCGAGCTCCAGCACAGCCATGAGCTCAGTGTTGAAGGTGCGGCTCGAGTCTTGGATCTTGATCCTGCCGAAGCGGTCGCGCAGGTTGCCCAGTTGCTTCGTCAGCTTCTCGAGGCCCTCCCGGGTGCGGAACACGCCGGCGCCGGCGTCCATGTCGCGCTGCATTTCCTCGCGAATGGCGCCGATGCTCTCGTCCCCGCTCTTCTTGTCGAGGTAGTCCATCTCAATGCGCCGGGTCTCGTCCCTCAGCAGGGCGTCGATTGGATTTGCGCCAACCGCCAGGGCCGAGCTCACGTACTCCGCGGCCATCCGGCCCGTTGCGGCGCCGAAGACCAGGCACTCCGACAGCGAGTTAGAGCCCAGGCGGTTGCCGCCGTTCAGGCCGACGTTCGCGCACTCGCCGGCTGCATAAAGTCCTGGCAGCGGGGTGATCCCCGAAATGTCCGCGTCCACCCCACCCATCATGTAGTGCTGCACTGGCCGCACCGGGATCGGGTCGTGGACGATGTCGATGCCCACAAACTCACGGCCGAGCTCCCGCATGAAGGGCAGCTTCCTGTCGATGGTCGCCTCGCCGAGGTGCCTGACGTCGAGGTGCATGTACTTGCCGTGGGGCCCTTCGAAGCCGCGACCCTCCTCGAACTCGGTGACCATCGCTCGCGAGATGATGTCCCTCGGTCCGAGCTCCATCTTGTTCGGCACGTAGCGCTTCAGGAATCGCTCGCCGTCTTTGTTGAGCAGGTAGCCACCCTCGCCACGCACCGCCTCGGTGATGAGGATGCCGGTGAACGGCAGGCCTGTTGGATGGAACTGCACCATCTCCATGTCCTTGAGGCCGACACCGGCGCGATAGGCGAGCGCCATGCCGTCGCCGGTGCAGATGTTGCCGTTGGTGGTGAACGCGTACACCCGGCCGAGGCCGCCCGTCGCGAGAATGACGGCCTTGGCGGTGATGGCATCGAAACGACCGCTCCGCATGTCGATGGCCACCACGCCCACGCACCGCCCGTCCTCGACCAGGAGCTTGGTTACGAAAGCTTCGTCATGCCGGTGGATCTGCGGGTATTTCATCGAGGTTTGAAAGACGGTGTGCAGCATGTGGAAGCCAGTCTTGTCAGCCGCGAAGCAGGTACGCCAGGTGGTCATGCCGCCGAAGGGCCGAGCCGATATCTTGCCGTCCGGGTCCCGGCTCCAAGGGCATCCCCAGTGCTCCATCTGGATCACCTCGATCGGCGCCTCGCGCACGAAGGCCTCGACGACGTCCTGGTCGGCCAGGTAGTCCGAACCCTTGATCGTGTCGTAAGCGTGGGTCTCGAAGCTGTCTTCCGGGCGAAGCACGGCTGCGGCGCCGCCTTCGGCCGAGACCGTGTGGCTCCGCATGGGGTACACCTTCGAGACCATTCCAACCTTGAGGCGGGGATTGGTCTCCACCACGGCTATCGCTGCCCTGAGGCCGGCGAGCCCCCCGCCAACCACCAGGACGTCGTAGCTCTCAAAATCCATGTGGCACCTAAATGTTATGCGGTCACAAGATCCAACCGTCCAGCCGGCGCCCGGAGCTCCCGTGAGCACGGGCATCCCCTTCTGGCCGCTGCCACCTGACTCGTATCCGGGAAAGCTCCCGGAACGGGCCGACGTCCTGGTCATCGGTGGCGGCATCACTGGGGTCAGCCTCATGCACCATCTCGGCAAGGCCGGCATCGACGCCGTGCTCGTGGAGCGAAACCACCTTGCGGCCGGCGCGAGCGGTCGGAACGCTGGCTTTCTGCTGGCCGGGGTGGCCGACTGCTACGCGGAGGCGGTTCGGATCTTCGGACGGCAACAGACCCGCGACATCTGGAGCATGACCGAGGAAAACCACATCGAAGAGATCGCGGCGGTCGCCGGCCACGAAATTGGATACCGGCGAAAGGGCAGTGTCGTCCTCGCGTCAGGGCCGCGGGAAGCGGAGCAGCTTGCGGAATCGGCGGAGCTGATGACCGAGGACCGCTTCGAGTGCAAGTGGGACGGCACCAGCCTGATCATCCCGGGTGACGGAGAGGTCACGCCCTCCCTCCTGGTCGCAGCCCTCGCCCGCCAGGCGCCCACGGGATCAATCCGCGAAGGTGTCGAGGTGACCGCCATCGAAAATGCGAGCGGCGATGTGCTGGTGCGCGCGGGCGACGACGAGTGCCGCGCCGGCTGCGTGATCCTGGCGACCAACGCCTACACGCCGCAGCTGCTGCCGCAGGTCGCGATCCAGCCGCGCCGGGCCCAAATGCTGGCGTCGGCACCTGAAACCGCGCGCCTGTGCGAGCGGCCCACCTACTCTCATTTCGGCTACCG
>DATCPU010000290.1:0-3701 GCA_036569925.1 Candidatus Dormiibacterota bacterium | reverse complement strand
GAGGACCACAGGGTCACGCGGCCGTCGACGTAGGTGGCGATGGCGCTGTGCTGCTCCATCGGCAGATGGGTGTTGCCCTGAAAGAAGAAGACGTCTTCGCGAATGTGGTCGGCCCTCTCAAACCCACCGTCGACGTCGCCGAACTCGAGCGCGACCAGCTTATGGATGTTGTTGGGTCCGCCGTAGTCCTGGATGCCCTCGTCCTTCGTCTCGGCCAGGGCCTCATCGATGGACATCACGGGCTCGAGGACCTCGTACTCGACAGAGATCGCGTCGCAGGCGGCGGCCGCGATCTCTTCATCCACCGCTGCGATTGCTGCGATGGGGTCGCCCACGTAGCGCACCTTCTCGTGCTCGAGGGCTCGTTCGTCTTGCGTGACAGGGAGGATGCCGAACTTGATGGGGAGGTCGGCACCGGTGATCACGGCCTGCACGCCAGGCATCCGGCGCGCTGCCGAGGTGTCGATCGAGAGGATCCGGGCGTGGGGGTGGGGGCTGCGGAGGATGCGGCAGTGGAGGGTGCGGGCGGGGAGCATGTCGTCCGCGTAGATGGCGCGACCCGTGACCTTGGAGACGGCATCAGGCTTCGGGTGGGGTTTGCCGATGACGGAGAAGCCGTTGTCCTTCGTCACTTCATTCGGGCCCCCGCGAGCTCGACCGCGTCCAGGATCTTGGAGTAGCCCGTGCAGCGGCACAGGTTGCCTGCGAGCGCTTCGCGGATCTCATCCCTCGACGGCGTGGCGTTGGCTTCGAGCAGCGATTTCGCCGCCAGCAGGATCCCTGGCGTGCAGTAACCGCACTGCGCCGCGCCCAGCTCGGCAAACGCTTGCTGCAGCGGATGCAGCTCCGATCCCGCAGCCATGCCTTCGATGGTCGTGATCGCGCGGCCCTCGACCTGCAGGGGCAGAACGAGGCAGCTGAGCTCCGGCTTGCCATCGACGAGCACCGTGCACGTGCCGCACTCGCCGAGCTCGCACCCATGTTTCGTGCCGGTGAGCTGCATGTCCTCGCGCAGCACCTCCAGCAGCGTCTTGTGGACCGGAAGCAGGAGCTCGGTGCGCTCGCCGTTCACCTCCAGCGCGATGACCTGGCGCTCGGCATCGCGCGCCATCTCGTTTCTCACGATGCGGCGAGCATAGCTTTCAAGGCAGACGCGCACGCCCAGAGGTCAGGCGCGACCGCGTGAGCGCGGCTGGAGACGGGAACCGGGTCGTCGGGGTGCACGAGGATAGTGCGCATGCCGAGCGCCAGAGCCGGCTCGATGTCGTTGGACTCCTTGTTGCCGATCACGACGCAGCGATCGGCAGGCGCGCCGCCGGCCCTCATCGCCATCTCGAACACCGCGGGGTGAGGCTTGAGGTGGCCGGCGTCCACCGATGTAACGATCGCGTCCACGTGCTCCGCCATGCCGAGGAGGCGGAAGTCCTCCCAGTAGCTGTCGGCGTCGCGCCAGTAGGTGTTGCTGGCGATCACCGTGCGCAAGCCGAGGGTATGAATGTCGATCAGCAGCTCGATTGCGCCAGGCAACGGTTTCAAGCGGTCGGCCACGGGCAGAGCCATCGCCCGTCGGATCCGCGCCACCGAGTCTGCGTCGTACGGCAGACCCTGGCGCTCCAACGACGTGGCGACCAGCAGCTCGGCGGGCGGGACCTGGATCGTGTGCTCTGTGGTCACGCTCCGCGCCTCGTCGCCCATCCGGCTACTGTCGATCAGATCAGCCACGAGCGCATCGACTGCATCCGGGCTGACGTCGGGCATGGCTCTCGCAACCCTGGCGTGACGGCCACCTCCGTCGGTCTGGCGCAATGGCCACGAGTTCGGCCAAAGCGTGCCGCCCACGTCGATCAGCGCAACTTCAAGGGGCTGGCTCACCCGAGTCCCTATCATCGCCTCAATGCTGCGGTACTTGACGGCCGGGGAGTCGCACGGTCCCCAGCTGACAGTGATCATCGAAGGCCTGCCCTCAGGATTGGAGATCTCGGAGGACGACCTGCGCCGCGACCTCGCGCGCCGCCAGGGCGGCCACGGACGCGGCGGGCGTCAGAAGATTGAGACCGATTTCGCGCGGATCGTCAGCGGCGTCCGCGGTGGTTTCACCATCGGGAGCCCGGTGACGCTGGTGCTGGAGAACAAGGACCACGCGAACTGGACCGCCGAGATGGCCGCGTCCAAGGAGGGCTACGCCCCTAACCCGGTGACCAAGCTCCGCCCAGGCCATGCGGACCTCGCGGGCGCCCTGAAGTACGGCCACACGGACATTCGCAACGTCCTGGAACGCTCATCAGCACGCGAGACCGCGACGCGCGTGGCGGCCGGCGGAGTCGCCCGCAAGCTTCTTGGCCACTTTGGAATCGAGATTCTGAGCTTCACCCAATCGATCGGCACCGTCGACATCGGCTACGACAAGGTCAATCCCGACACCGTGACGGTCGAAGAGATCGAGGCGTCATCGGTCCGCTGCCCCGACCCCGAGGCGTCGAAGCGGATGGTCGACCAGATCGATGAGGTGGGCGAGAAAGGCGACACACTTGGGGGAACTTTCCGCGTCATCGCTCGCGGTGTACCGCTCGGGCTGGGCAGCTACGTGCACTGGGACCGCAAGCTGGACGGTCGCCTAGCACAGGCGGTGCTCTCGATCAACGCGATCAAGGCGGTCGAATTCGGCGCGGGTTTCGAAGGCGCGGCGCGCCGCGGCTCGCAGTTCCACGACGAGATCGACTACCAGGAAGGCAGGTTCAGGCACCGCACGAATAGAGCGGGTGGGCTAACGGGCGGCATGACCAACGGCGAGCCAATCGATCTCCGGGTGGCGATCAAGCCGATATCGACGATGAAAACCCCTTTGCCCTCGATCGACCTGAACACCAAGGAGAAGGTGCAGGCGCATTACGAGCGGAGCGACGTGTGCGTGGTCCCGGCCGCGGGCGTCATCGGAGAGGCGATGGTCGCGCTCACCCTGGCAGATGCTTTCCTGGAGAAGTTCGGCGGCGACTCGATGGACGAGCTCGCACGCAACCACCGGGGCTACGTCGAATCGATAGGCTCACTCTAAGCCCTCACGGCCGCTCGGGTCGGGTTGACCCAGATGGTCCCGTTCGGACACACATACATCACCGGCGAGTAGCGGTCGGCGGCACTGATTGTCAAAGACGTATGTGCGTCGGGGGGCGTCACCTTCAGCTGGCCTGCCGTCGAACACGGGCTGACCACGTCTTCCCAGCTGATAGGCACGTATGCGTGCCCCGCCACTTCCGGCACTGGGTGCATTGGGTCGAACGGGGTTCTGCTGATTGGGACCGTTCCGGCCGGCAGGCCGACGATTTGGGCCACCACCGGCGACTGCAGGAAGAAAGAGGTGGTCGACCAGATGGCGTGCGTTGGAAGCGGGCGACCGTTAGCGTCAAGCAACTGGAGCCCTGCGTAGCCATACAGGTCGCACTCATGTTGCGACTTGTTCCGGACCTCGATCGTGGCTGAGATGTTCCCAGCGGCCGCCCCTAGGGTTACGAGTTGCATCTCGAGGTCTTTCGTATCGCACCTGACGAATGGCATCCTCGGCTTGGGGATCGCGAGCGGGCGCGGACTTGGCAGGGCGATTGGAGCAGGGCTGCTGACCGGGGTGCTGGTGGGCTCCGGAGCGGTTTGGACCACAGGCGTTGGGCTTGTAACTGCCGCGCTGGGTGGCGAAGCTCCATTTGTGC
>DATCPU010000289.1:0-6053 GCA_036569925.1 Candidatus Dormiibacterota bacterium | reverse complement strand
ACAGGAGTTGCTCCGTGTGCGCGACGAGCGACAGGCCCGCCTTGACGCCGGCGAGTCTCCAACCTTCCTCTCTGCGACGCGATCGGTACGCGAATCCGACTGGCACGTGGCTCCGCCCGCCAAAGACCTCCAGGACCGCCGTGTGGAGATCACTGGCCCAACCGACCGGAAGATGGTGATCAACGCGCTGAACTCTGGCGCGAAGGTGTTCATGGCGGACTTCGAAGACGCCAACACCCCGACGTGGGCGAACCTGGTGGAAGGGCAGGCCAATCTCATCGATGCCATCGAGCGGACGCTCGATTTCACGAGCCCGGAAGGGAAGCAGTACCGGCTCGATGCCACGGTGGCGACGCTGGTCGTGCGGCCGCGTGGCTGGCACCTCGAAGAACAGCACGTGGAGGTGGGTGGGAAGCCAATCTCGGGCAGCCTGTTCGACTTCGGCCTCTACTTCTTTCACAACGCCAAGCGCTTGCTTGCTAAAGGCAGCGGCCCCTACTTCTATCTGCCGAAGCTCGAGAGCCACCTCGAGGCGCGGCTGTGGAACGACGTCTTCAACTTTGCACAGGATGCGCTTGACGTGCCGCGCGGCACGATTCGCGCGACGGTGCTCATCGAGACGATCCTGGCCGCGTTCGAGATGGAGGAGATCCTGTACGAGCTGCGCGAGCACTCGAGTGGTCTGAACGCGGGCCGGTGGGACTACATCTTCAGCATCATCAAGAAGTTTCGGAACCGGCCGGATTTCGTGCTGCCCGATCGCGCCCAGGTGACCATGACCGTTCCATTCATGCGCGCGTACACCGACCTGCTCGTCAAGACATGCCACAAGCGCGGAGCTCATGCGATGGGTGGCATGGCCGCGTTCATTCCATCTCGGCGCGACCCCGAGGTCAATCGCGTCGCCCTGGCCAAGGTGAAGGAGGACAAGGACCGCGAGGCCGGCTCGGGTTTCGACGGCACGTGGGTCGCGCATCCCGATCTGGTGGCCACGGCGACGGAGGCGTTCGACAGGGTGCTGGGAGACCGTCCGAATCAGCTCGAGAAGCAGCGGCCCGACGTGTCGGTCACTCCCGCGCAGCTGATCGACGTGAAAGTTCCCGATGGCTCGATCACCGAGAATGGGCTGCGCCTCAACGTGAGCGTTGGGGTCCAGTACATCGAATCGTGGCTGAGGGGAGTGGGGGCGGCGGCGATCAACAATCTGATGGAGGATGTCGCAACGGCCGAGATCTCACGGTCCCAGGTGTGGCAGTGGATCAGGCACTCGTCGCGGTTGAGCGAGGGCTCGCCGGTGACGGCGGACTTGGTGCGGGAGATCGCGGACGACGAGCTGGCGAAGGTGCGCGAGCGGCTTGGTGAGGAGCTGTGGGCAAAGGGCCGTTTTGCCGAGGCGCGCCAGGTGTTCGAGGAGGTGGCTCTGTCGGAGTCCTTCCCAGCCTTTCTCACCCTCGTGGCGCAGCGGGATATCGACTGACGGCCGACCTGTTGGGTTAGGGGCCGACCCTTGGGGTTGCCGGCGGTTTGCCGGGGAGCCGGCGCCACTGGCGCGGGCCGACGCCGTTGTTGGGGTTGCCCGGCACGAATACGACGGCCGAGGGCTTGACCATGCAGTTGTCCTTGCGTACCACGCTGCGCTCGCCGCCCTCCTGGTGCTCGATCACGACGGTGCGCTCGAGCACGGCGCGGACGCGAACCTGCTTGCCATCGACCATGGCGCTGAACCCCCCGCTGACCTCGTGATTGAGGGGCGGAACGATGCTGGCCAGCGAAACAAGTTCGACGGGTACGATTTTGCTCATGCAGTCGTTCCTTGGGCTAGGCGGCCCGTCGGCCGCGAAAGCTGTAATCGGCTACCGACAATTGCGCAGCCGCCAACATTACCAGAACGTTACGGAGCCTCACCTCCGAGGGCCGGCTTAGGCCGCTGAGCGGTTTTCCTGCATCCTTAGCTGGCGGGCGGCCTCGCGGCCGCGACGCGCGGCTTCCTTGCTCGCCAAGTGGCGAACACGGAGCTGGCCGGGGTCGACCATCAGGCGGTTCCGGTTGACGAGCACCTTGGGCTCGCCCGGCGCGGGCTCGATCACAACAGTCCTCTCGAGGACAGCGGTGACCCAGACGCGTCTGCCGTCGACTTCTGCCGAGAAGTCGGGAAGGATCTCGTCGTCCTCATCCATCTCGACCGTATCGAGGCGGACGAGCTCAGCGGTGCTCTTCAGCGTGTCTGTTCCAGGCTTTCGGTTTGAAACCATGCTCATATCCCAGATACCCGATCACGAGCAAGCCCAAACCCAGCAAGACCCACGGAATGAGGTGTGCAGGGAAAAGTTGAAAGACCTCCCGAATACGGGGGCCTACGTGACGCCCGATCTCCAGAAAGATCGCGGCCCAGATCAGCGCCGATATGAATACGCACGGTATGAAAACCCTGTAAGGGACCCCAAGTATTCCCGATAAAGCCGACAAAACTATTCGCATGCCGGGAATGTGGCGGCCGACGATGATCGCCCACGGTCCCCATCGCTTGAAAAGCCGCTCCGCTCGAACCAGCCGATCCTCCGTCACACCGACGTACTTGCCGAAGCGCTGGATGAACGGCCGGCCGTACTTGCGGCTGATAGTCAAGTTGCAAGCGCTTCCCAGCACCGCCCCTGACACCACGGCCAGGTAGGCAAGCGGGTAGGGGATCGCGCCGGCGGTCGTGAGGTAGCCGCCATACATGATCGCGACGTCCCCGGGCGCCGGCAGCGGCACGCCGAGCTCTTCGAGAAAGATGACCAGAAAGAGACCGCTCGATGGGTGCTGCTGCACGAATACGCGCACGGCCTGGGTGAGCGGCCGCCACCACGTTGGTTCCTGCAGCCAGCCGGGAAGGTTGTCGGAGAGGGAAAAAGCCAGAACCAGCATTGATTACCCGGGCGCTCGGGTGGGCGGATTATAGGCTCGCAGCGTGCGAGGTCCGGAGCTAGTGGTGCGCGGCCTCGAGCAGCGATTCTGGCGAGGCCCACTCGGCCCGGGCTTCGAATACGTCCTCGAAATGCCTGGTGTACTCACGCGCGGCTGTCTCGGTGTCAAGACGCCGGCCGGTGAGGGCCTCAACCGCAGTCGGGCGCTTGTCCGCGTGCCCGCAGGGAACGATGCCGTCGAAGTAGCGGAGGTCCGTTGTGAGGTTCAGGGCAAAGCCATGGCTCACGACCGAACGGTTCAACTTGATGCCGATCGCAGCCACCTTCTCACCCTTGGACCAGACGCCTGTGAGCCCAGGCTCTCCCGGCTCCGATTCGACACCGAGCTCGCGCAGGTATTCGATCATCGACCGCTCGAGCTTCTGGATGTAGGCCGGAATCGTAAGGCCGAAGTACGCGAGATCGATGATCGGATACCCGACCAGCTGACCTGGACCGTGGTAGGTTGCCTCGCCGCCACGGTCGGACCAGATCACGTCGACCCCGCGCTCCACGCGCTCTCTCTCATCCCACAGGATGTCCTCCGAGCGGCCTGCCTTGCCCATGGTGAAGACGTGTGGGTGCTCGAGCAGCAGCAGGGTGTCGGGCGTGCTTCCCTCGCGGACCGCGGCCACGATCTCCGCCTGGAGGTCCCATGCCTCCTGGTAAGGAGTGCTACCCAGCCAGCAGGCTCTTACGTTCAGGGACTTGCTCATCTGCGTGATATGAGGACCTAACCAGCGGTCCCGCTTCGACGTGCCCGAAACCCATCTCGAGCGCCAGGGCCTTCAGGCGCACGAACTCCTCTGGCTTGTAATAGCGCACGACCTCCGCGTGGCTCTTGGTCGGCCGCAAGTACTGGCCCACGGTGAGGACGTCGATGTTGTGAGCCCGCATGTTGCGGAAAACCTCAAGCAGCTCCTCTTCCGTCTCCCCAAGGCCGACCATCAGGCCGGACTTCGTGACCATCTGCGGCGCAGATGCCTTGACGTGGCGTAGCAGCGCAAGGCTGTTTGCGTAGACAGCCTTCGGGCGGATCCGCGCGTACAAGCGCGGGACTGTTTCGGTGTTGTGGTTGAAGATGTCGGGCCGCGCATCGACCACCGTCTGCACCGATTCCAGGTCGCCCTGGAAGTCGGGGGTCAGGACCTCGATCGTGGTGCCGGGGCTGCGCCGGCGGATCGCACGGATGGTTCGCGCGAAGATGCCTGCGCCGCCGTCCTTCAGGTCGTCCCTGTCGACGGAGGTGATGACGGCATGGCGCAGGCCGAGCTCGGCCACCGATTCGGCGACCCGCAGAGGTTCGCCCAGATCCAGCTCGGTCGGTCTACCTGAGGTGACTGCGCAGAAGCGGCAGGCGCGCGTGCAGACGTCGCCAAGGATCATGAACGTCGCCGTCCGGCGGTTCCAGCAATCGAAGATGTTCGGGCACCGCGCCTCCTCGCAGACCGTGTGCAACCGGCTCCCCTTGACTATCTGCTTGAGCTCCTTGAAGTTCTCGCCTTCGGTCACCCGAACGCGTATCCACGCAGGGATTGGAGCCTGGGTCAAGGGCGCGCCGGTGCTCACAGCTGAATGCTTGCCGCGGTCCATTCTTCGAGGCGCTTCTTGATGGTGCCGAGGAACTGGCCGGCCATCATCCCGTCGACGATTCGGTGGTCGAAGCTGAGACACATATTCATCATGTCTCTGACCGCTATGCCATCACCGATCACCACTGGGCGCTTGACGATCGATTCGGTGGTCAGGATGGCTGCCTGGGGCTGATTGATGATCGGTTGGCTGGCAACCGAGCCGGTCGAGCCCGTGTTGTTGAGGGTGAACGTGCCGCCCTGGACATCGTCCGGCTTCAACTGCTTCGTGCGCGCCCTTTCGACGAGGTCATTGATTGAGCGCACAAGTTCGGTGAAACCAAGTTGATCGGCGTCCTTGAGCACCGGCACGATGAGGCCGTCCGGGATGGAAACCGCGATGCCCATGTTGATGTAGTACTTGAGCACGACGCCCTCGTCGCTCCAGGTCGAGTTGAGCCAGGGAAACTCCTTCAGCGCGTCGCACACGATCTGGACGACGAATGGCAGGTACGTCAGCGGGACTCCGTGCCGCGCCCGAAAACCTTCCTTCTCCGACGCGCGATAGCGCACCAAGTTGGTGACGTCAACCTCTTGCAGGGTCCAGGCGTGGGGGGACGTGGCGAGGCTCCGCACCATGTGCTCGGCAATCGCCTTCCGCATGGACCCGAGCTTCACCACCTCTTCGCGCGCGCCGTCGGTCCGTGCCGGGCGAGGAGCGGATGGAGCCGGACTGCGGTCAGGAGCAGTAGCGGGAGCGGCACCTCCGCCTTCCACCGCGGCGAGCACGTCGTCGCGTGTCACCCGCCCGCCCATACCGCTGCCGCGAAGAGCAGAGGCATCGATGCTGTGCTCGGCGGCCAGCTTTCGGACGGCGGGGGATAGCCGAGCTCGGTCGGCGCCTCCGCCGTCGCTCGAAGGGGCTGGTAAAGGCGCAGCCGCCACCGGTGCTTTCGCGCCCTTGGGCGGAGCGGGGGCTGCGGGCACCTCCGGATGGGGCGCTGTCGATTCTTCGGCCGGCGTGGCGGGCTCCTTTTCTGGAGCTGATGGGGCTGCTGCGGGCGCGCCACCTTCGGTCTCGATCTGGGCGATCACAGCGCCCACGCGGACTGTCTCGCCCTCGCTGACCGAGATCTTGACGAGCTTGCCTTCGAAGGGCGAGGGGATCTCTGCATTGACCTTGTCGGTGACCACCTCGACGATGGGCTCGTCGCGCTTGACGAAGTCACCCTCGCTCTTGAGCCACTTCTCGACCGTGCCCTCGGTCACCGACTCGCCGAGCTGGGGCATCTTGATCTGGGCCAAGCCCATGCGCCTTCTCCTAGCTGAGTATTGATCCGAGTCTATCAACTGCCACTGGGGATCAGAGGGGCGGCGTAACTCGGACTCCGGCGGGGTCGTTGTTACTGGCGGGCGCAGCGAGCCAAAAAGACGCCCTTGGAGGTGAAAAGAGTGCGCAACGTCCTTCGGATCGCGATCGTCGTTTCGGCGATTGCGGGGCTGATCGTGGTGAGGGGAATGGGTACTAAGCCGAGCG
>DATCPU010000288.1:0-5838 GCA_036569925.1 Candidatus Dormiibacterota bacterium | reverse complement strand
GCCGAGCCACGAGCGGCCAGCCTGTCGACCTCACGCTTCAGCTTGCGGTTCTCTTTGATGAGCTCAGCGACCATATCGTTGAGCTCGGCGATCAGCTCCGTGCCCCCGACACGCTTCCTGGCCGTGCCGGCCGCGCGAGCTCGGCTCACGCGGCGAGCTGGACGGCCAGCGCCTTCGTCGGGTGCCATCGGAAGAAAGCTTATGCCGTAGCCAGAACCTGTTGCCGCGACAGGCTTTTCAAGCCTTCGCGCGCCAGCTCGTGGGCCGGATTCGCCTTGCGGCTGACATACCTGACCACGCGCCAGCCACGCCGGCAGCGCTCTCTGACCTCGTGGACTGCGATTCGGAAGCTGTCGCTCGACGGCATGCGGCTGCGCACGACGGGTGCGCAATCGGTCCTGACGATCACCCGGTGGGAAGGCCACCGCGAGGCTGCGAGGTCCAGGGCCCCCGCGCAGACATGCGCTTCGAGCTGGGCAGAGCCGCCGACGTGTGAGAAGCCGAACGACTCTGTGTAAACTGCGCGACCCCTAACAAAAACGGCCAGGCCACATCCAGCCCGGCCGTTCCTGTCGAGAGCGGCGTCCACGTAGATCACCAGGCACTCCCGCAAATCGCATTCCTCCCGAGGGGATTCCGAACGAAGCGAATTTGGGAAGAGCCTAGCATTATGTTGCGGCTTTGTATGCGCCCTGACACAAGATGTGGGGTCAGTCGGCTGGAGGTAGGTCTGCCCCCATTGCGTGATAGCCGCCGTCGACGTGGACGAGCTCACCTGTGGTCATGTTCAGGTAGTCCGATAGCAAAGCGCATGCAGCGCGGCCGACGGGCGTCCTGTCCTGCAGGTCCCAGCCCATCGGCGCCCGTAGCGACCACACCTCTTCAAAGTCCTTGAAGCCGGGGATGCCGCTCGCCGCCAGCGTGGCCAGGGGTCCGGCGCAGATCGCGTTAACGCGAATCTTGTAGCGGCCGAGGTCGCGCGCAAGGTACCGCGTCACCGACTCCAGCGCCGCCTTCGACACGCCCATCCAGTCGTATTTCGGCCAGGCCTGGGTCGAGTTGTCGAAGTCGAGCGTGACCAGCGATCCTCCGTGCTCGCGCATGAGCGGCAGGAAACCGGCAGCGAGCTCTTTGAACGAGAAAGCGCTGACCTGAATCGCTGTCGCGACGCTCTCCCACGGGGTCGTAAGGAACTTTCCGCCCAGCGCGTCGGGCGGCGCATAGGCGACCGAGTGGACGAGACCGTCGACCCTGTCCCATCGCTTGCCCGTCTCTTCGACCGCGGCAGCGATGTCGGAGGGCTTGCTGACATCCATCTCCAGGATGTCGGGGACGGGGTTCAGCTTCTTGGCCGTCATCTGGGTGATCGTCATCATCCGGCCGAAGCTGGTGAGCAGAAGCTCGGCGCCTTCCTTCTGCGCCTCGACGGCGATCGCGTAGCCGATGCTGCGGCGGTCGCTCATTCCAGCGATAACAATTTTCTTGCCTTTGAGGATCACCGCGAAATCGTAAGCCCCTACCCAGGATCCTTGCCGGTGGACACCGGCGCATCCCGCGCCGACCAGTCGCTCCACGAGCCCGCGTAGAGCCGTCCGTTCTTGATTCCTGCCAGCTCCATCGCGAGCAGATCGTGGGTTGCGTTGACGCCCGAGCCGCAGTAGGCGACAGCGCCCGTGTCATCGCCTATGCCGAGCTCAGCGAACCGTTTTCGCAGCTCCTCGGGGGACTTGAACCTCCCATCGGGACCCAGGTTGTCTGCCCAGGGAGCGCTGAGCGCACCGGGGATGTGCCCTGCTTTGGGGTCGATGGGTTCGTTCTCGCCGCGATACCGCTCGCCGGCGCGGGCATCGATCAGCGGTACGCCCCTCAGCTTGCTGACATCTTCGAAATCGAGGATCCCAGAACGCTCAGGCGTGCTCGAGCGGAAATCACCACGAGCGATTTGTGGTTCCACCGTTTCCATCGGTCCTCCCCACGCCCCGATGCCGCCGTCGAGCACGGCCTGCGATTCGTGTCCAAAAAAGCGGAGCAGGAACCACAGGCGGGACGCGACCGAGCCTCCAGCATCGTCGTACGCAATGACCTTCGTGGCGCTATTTACACCCGCGCGTCGCATCTGATCCTCGAACTGGTCGCCTGTTGGCAGCGGGTGCCTGCCGCCTCCCTTGCCAGTCACCGCTTCGAGGTCCACGAACGCGGCGCCTGGGATGTGTCCGCGATCGTATGCATCCCTGCCCTTCTCCCCGAGCAGGTGCCAACGGAAGTCGATGACGCGCAAGCCTGCATCGTCGACATGCTCCTGCAACCACTCGGGGCTGACGAGCGGCCCGAAGGTCATCGCATGACGACGTCTGTGTCGTGGCAGAAGTGGACCGCATGGGCATGAACGTCGTGGAGCCTTGCCAGCGATTTGGACCATGCATCGCGGTCGTCGTACTGTCCGCGCCAGCGACTGAGATCTGCCTGTTCTCCCGCCTGGAAGATCTGGGCGGTATAGGCCGCGTCGCCGATCATCACCGCATCACCTTGCGGCGTATCGATCAGTACGCTTTGATGGCCTACCGTGTGGCCCGGTGTCGCCAGCACGCGGACACCATCGGCGACTTCGGCGTCACCGTCAAGCAGCTCAAAGCGGGCGCCGGCAAAGTCGAACCAGTCCGACGTAACAGTTTTGACGAGCCGGGCACGCTCGAGCTCGGACCGTTGGACGTAGAACGGTGCGTGCGTGAACACGGCGTTCTGTCCGCAGTGATCGAAGTGCAGATGAGTGTTGATGACGATGCGCACGTCGGCAGGGCTCAGATCGTGCTCGGCGAGGGCGTCGGCGACGTGGCGGTTCACGACCTTCCACTCCTTGAGAAGCTCGGTCGGCCATCCGACCCCGGTATCGACAAGGATCGCCCCGGCCTGAGGGTGCTTGATGACGAAGCCGTGCACCGGGATGTCGTTCATGGCGCCGATTCGGGCCAGGTGGAGAGGAATGATCTCCATCGAGGCGCCGGCTAGGGAAGAAAAGGAGAGACGGCGAACAGCCCGAAGAGCAGCGCGACATAGACCAGCGAGTACGCGAACAACCGCCTGGTCCATCGGCGTCCCGACAGGTCAAGCACCGTCATCCCCACAAGCCCCACGCCCAGCACGACGGCGCCCGCCATGTAGACGTCACCTGCCGACCCGGTAAAGAAAGGGATCACGCTGACTAGGGCGGTGAGCACCGCGTAACCGACGCTCTGCTTCTTGGCAGCCTGCTCGCCGGCCACCACGGGCAGCATCGGGATGCGCGCTCGGGCGTAGTCAGCCTTCATCACCTGGGCGAGTGCCCAGAAGTGCGGAGGCGTCCAGAAGAAGATGACGGCGAACAGGGCGAAGGCGGTCAGGTCCAGGCGGCCGGTGGCCGCCGCCCAACCAACCAGTGGAGGCATCGCGCCGGCAGCGCCGCCGATCACGATGTTCTGTGGCGTGGTTCGCTTGAGCCACACCGTGTAGACGAAAACGTAGATCGCTGTGCCAAGCAGCGCCAGGGAGGCCGCGAGCAGATTGGCTCCCCACCAAAGCACAGTGAAAGCGAGCGCGTTGAGGATCACGCCGAGAGCCAGCGCGTGCCAGGCGGGGATGCGGCCGTCGGGAAGAGGGCGGCGACGTGTGCGATTCATCTCTGCATCGATGTCGCGGTCGAACCAGCAGTTGATGGAGTGGGCGCCACCGGCCGCGAGGGTTCCACCGGCCAGCACGGCCAGGATGGGTACCAGGCGCGGATGGCCGTGGGCAGCCGGGATCATGACACCGACTGCTGTGGCGTCGAGAAGCAAGACGATCCGGAGCTTGAGCAGGCTCACATAGTCGCGAACCCGCTCCACCGCTCCAGCAGCGGGCGCGGTGATCGCGCTCACGCGGACTTCCGATCGACTTCCAGCCGTGAAAGCTCGAAGCCCTTGTCGGCTCGGGGCAGAGTGAGAAGCGTGGCCGCGAGGACGCCCGACCACACGAGCGTCGCGAGTGCCACGTGCAAGCCGTCGAATACAGCACTCCCCGTGATCGCCGATCCAGCACCGACGGCCGCCTGTACGACCAAGGCCGCGATCGCCGCGATCGCGACGGGCCGCATCCCTTTCACGCTTCGCCAGCGCAAGAAGGCTTGCGATAGAACGTGAAGCAGCAAGAGTCCGACAACCAGCACGGTGCCTCGATGCAGCATGGTGAACGCGTTGGCGCCAGTGAAATCGAGCGCGAAGCCACCGCTGCACAGCGGCCAAGAGTTACAACTTTCATCAGCGCCGCTCGCGACCACCGTTGAGCCCGTGAGCATCATCACGTAGGTCGCCGCCGTCGCCACGATCGCGAGGCTTCGGAAGTTCGTGTCGGGCACGCCGCTCGACGGCGGCATTGCCGCGATCGCGGTCGCGACCAGAAAGCCGATGATCATCATCGCCAACCCGAGGTGCACGACGACGAGCCATGGGGAGAGCTCCTTGGCCACGACGATGCCGCCAAGAATTCCCTCCCCCACCACCCCGATCAGCGACGCGCCGGCCAGCCATGCCACGAGAGGGCGGCGCTTTCTGAACACGACCCACGCCATGACCACTGTGGCGATGATCAGGACGCCAGTCACACTGCCGACAGCACGGTGCGAGTACTCGATGATCGAGTGCACGTTGGCAGGCGGATAGGGACGCCCGTTGCACAGCGGCCAGTCAGGGCATCCGAGGCCGGAGCCAGAGACGCGCACCACCCCGCCCAGCGCGATCTGCAGATAAGCGAAGAGGGCGGTCACCACCGCGAGCCGGCGAAAAAGGGCCTCCCCAGACACCAACGGGAAGTCTACTGAGTGGTCATAGTCGACAGCCAGGCCGCCAGGACGCGGTCGTCCAGCTCCCCCACCTGCCGTCCCGCGATCGTGCCGTCGGCGTGCACGAAGAGGGTGGTTGGAAGAGGCACCACGCCATACGCGCGCCCGATCGCAAGGTTCGTGTCGAGAAGCGAAGGCGCCTGAATTCCTGTTGCGGCCAAGAAGTCTCGCGCGCTCTGGCTGCTGTCGCCCTCGTTGATGAGCACGAGGCGAACGCGGCTCGATGCAGGAATGCGGCGCTGAAGCAATGGCATCTCGGCCCGGCATGGCGGGCAGTAGCTGGCCCAGAAGTTGATGACAAGAGGCTCGCCTGCGAAATCGGCCAGCGTGACCTTGTTCCCATTGGTGCTGGTCAGGGTGAAGCCTGGTGCACGGCCGCCTCCGGCCGGCGCGACCTGCTCGGGTCCGGTGATCGTCAGCAATGACTGCAGCACGCTTGGTGCGCCCCAGCCGTCGCCATGAGACGCCAGCTCCTTCAGCCCTTCCGCACCCAATGTGGTGATAAGTTGCGGAGCGACGTCGTTGCCGACGTCGGGCACGCCGCGGTACACGAGTCGAACGTAACCGTGGCGGTCGACAAGGGCGAGAGTGGACACGTGACTGTCGCCGGTCGCCAGCTGAACTCCGAACGGTTTCCAAAACGCGGCCAAAGCATCTGACGACGCGGTGGCGAATGTCCAGGCAGCCCCGATGCTGCGCCGATAGGTGTCAAGGACTGTGGGGGTATCGACCGTGGGATCGGTCGTGACCTCCACCAGCACCACGCCCGGCGGCAGCTGTTTTTGCAGCTGGAAGAACAACGCGGTGTAGAGCGGGCAGGTCTGGTGGCAGGTTGTGTGGAAGGCCGCGATGACGAGGTCGCTTCCGGCCGTGCTGCTGCTGTCGAACGCGTGTCCCAACTGATCCTGGAGGCTGAAAGGCGGCATCGGTACAAACTTGCCCGACAGCTCGCCGAGGCCCAGGTTCACCTGATCGTTGCCGGCATAAGC
>DATCPU010000287.1:0-5402 GCA_036569925.1 Candidatus Dormiibacterota bacterium | reverse complement strand
CGGGCAGGATCTCGCCGCGCGCCTGCGCCTCCTGGCGACCTTCCTGGCAAGCGTCGGCGATCTTGGCGGTCAGCAGCTTGACCGCGCGGATGGCGTCATCGTTGCCCGGGATTACGTAAGTGATCAGGTCGGGGTCGCAGTTGGAGTCGGTGATCGCCACCACGGGGATCTTCAGCCGGTTGGCCTCGGTGACCGCGATGTGCTCTTTGCGCGGGTCCACCACATACAGAGCGCCCGGCAGCCGCTTCATGTCCGCGATGCCATCGAAGTGGAACATCAAGCGGTCGAGCTCGTCCGTGAGGCGCTTGGCCTCCTTCTTGGACATCGTCTCGAACGCGCCCTCCTGCTGCATTTTCCGCAGCTCTTGGAGGCGCTCGATGCGCTTTTTCACGGTGCTGAAGTTGGTGAGCATCCCACCCATCCAGCGCCGGTTGACGAAGTACATGCCGCAGCGCGCGGCCTCCGTCTGGATGGTCTCCTGGGCCTGCTTCTTGGTGCCGACGAACAGCACGGGCCGGCCGCTGGCGGCGACGCTGCGGGTGAAGTCCCAGGCCTCGTCCAGGAGCCGGACGGTCTTCTGCAGGTCGATGATGTGTATGCCGTTGCGCGCGGTGAAGATGTAAGCGCGCATCTTGGGGTTCCAGCGGCTGGTCTGATGTCCGAAGTGGACGCCTGCCTCCAGCAGCTGCTTCAACGTCACTTGAGCCACGTTCGATTGCCTCCCTGTTGAACTTCCGCCCGGTTCCGGCCTTCTCGCGAAGGACAGGGGTCATGCCCCGGGCGTGCTAACTCAGTCCGTTGACTGGCTGTCGGAGTATACCCGTCAGAGTCCGCCGGGAAACCGGCCGGCGCACTCGCCGCTGGCGGGGAGAGCTGTGACCGTGGAGACAACCGTCGCGCTCGTCGCCGTGCTCGAAGGGAACGCGATCACTGCATCGGGTGCAAGGAGGTGGTCCTCATCGATCCAGAGACATGCGTTGTGTCCTGTCGCCGATGACCCCCCGCCGCTACCCAGGACAACGATCCTGGTCGCGGGCGGCGGAGCTCCTATGCCCGCCCCGGGCGTCAGGAAAATGCTCCGCCCGGACGGCGACAGGCCAGATTGGAACTCCGAATTTTGGGCGGTGGCGCCGCCGGTAAGGTTGCCGCTCCAGTCATACCGGCCGGCCTGCAGCTTGGCGGTATCGATGCAGGCCACCCCCGCCGGCGAGGGCCAGTTGCTGGGGAAGCACGGGTTGCCGATCTTGGCCACACGAACCGCAGTGGCTGCGTTGGCGACATGCCACTCGATCGGCGTCAAGCCCGCCGGCTCAAAGGTGCAGGGCGCGACAACCGCCAGCACCAGCAATCCATTGTGCCAACCCATCGGCCAGAGCGTGGTTCCGTTGCCCTTGAGCTTGGGCACCGTGTTGGTGTAGATCACCGAGTGATTTGTGTGGCCAATCAGATCCTCGACATACAGCGAGAGCTTGATGGTGCTCGCCAGCGAGAGGTCCTCGACCAGCACGGCGATGCGCTGGTCGTCGGGGCTGACGGAAAAGAAGCTGACCGTCGTAGCGCCGCCTGGCACTGTCGTGACGTCGCCTGTCTGTCCGTCCGAAGTCAGGAACTTGATCTTGGTGTTGCCGTCGCGGTAGTAGACCTTGTTGTCGCTGGCGCTCACCGGCGGCTGCAGCACCGCGGCTGTGTTATTTCCACATGTGTTGACTGACGGCGCCGCGACCTTGGCGTGGGCGGCGATCGTGCCGGCGGGCGTGATCATCTCGAGCGTCCCGGCTGTCAGCAAAAGTCCGTAGCTCGCGACGGCCGGAGTGCCCGAAGGCGAACTTGATGGACTCGCAACCGCGCCGCTCGATGCCGTGGGGCTGGGATTGTGGCCCGTGGTTCCGCTACAGGAGAGGGCCAGGAAACCGACAGTCAGCGCAGCCACTGCTCGCATCGGTCGCACCACTGTAAGCGGAACCGCCTTTAGGCTTCGGCGCCCTTCTTGACACGTTTCGGGCCCGGGCACGCCGGGTAATCCGAGCACGACTTGAACATGCCGTATCGACCACGACGCTCGACCATCGGCTTGCCGCAGACTGGGCACGGCTCGTCGAGCAGCTTCGGCCCTTGTCCGGCCTTACCGTCCTTGCCGATGTTCGCCCGGTACTTGCATTCGGGATAGCGCGAGCAGGCGACGAACGGCCCGTACCTTCCGGTTCGTTCCACGACGTTGCCTTCGGCGCACATCGGGCACTTCTCACCCGTGAGCTTCTCCGCCTGCACTTCCTTCTTTATGTATTTGCAGTCTGGGTAGCCGGAACACCCGACAAACTCGCCAAAGCGACCCGTGCGGAGCTGGAGGGGTTTGCCGCATGTAGGGCAAGCCTCATCGAGCAGCTTCGGCTCGGGCAGCTCGCCGTTGGGCGTGAGCGCACGACGGTATTTGCACTTCGGGTATCGAGAACATCCGAGGAAGGGCCCATAACGACTTGCTTTGTTGACGAGATGGCCTTCTTTGCATAGCGGACAAATCTCATCAGTGTCAGCAGGCATCGCCTCCTCTGCGTCCGTGAGCATCTTCTGCAGCGGTCCGTAGAAGTCGCTCACCACGGGCACCCACTGCTGATTGCCGCTCTCGACCTCGTCGAGTCGCTTCTCCAGCGTTGCCGTGTAGTCGTCGTCGGAGATGACCTTGAAGTGGCCGACCATGATCGTGTTGACGGCCTCACCAATGCGCGTCGGGTGGAGGCGCCGTTCCTTGATCTCGACGTAGCCGTGATCCTTGATCGTCTCGACGATCGGGGCGTAGGTCGAGGGCCGGCCGATGCCGCGCTGCTCAAGCTCCTTGATGAGGGTCGCCTCGGAATAACGCGGGGGCGGCTGAGTGAAATGCTGCTCCGGCTTGAGCCCGTGGTAGTCGAGGTCGTCGCCGTCAGCCATCTGCGGGAGGTCCGGCTCTTCCTTCTCGTCACGCTCCCACACCTTGTAGAAGCCATCGAAAGCCAGGACGGAGCCGGTCACGCGGAACACGTAGTCGCCGCCCTCGATCTCGACCTGCGTCTGGTCGTACACGGCAGGGGCCATGCGGCTCGCGACGAAGCGGCGCCAGATGAGGTCGTACAGCTTTTGCTGGTCGGGGCTGAGGTACTGGCGGACGGATTCCGGGGTTCGGTTGACGTCCGTGGGCCTGATTCCCTCATGCGCATCCTGCGCACCCGGGCTGGCCTTGCCGGTCCGCGGGCCGCCCAGGTACTTATCCCCGTGCTTCTCTTTGATCCAACCCTTGACCTTGGCCTCAGCCTCGGGGGAGATGCGCGTCGAATCGGTGCGCATATAGGTGATCAGACCCGTGGACCCTTCGGCCCCGAGCTCGATGCCTTCATAGAGGTCCTGCGCCACTCGCATCGTGCGGCGCGGAGCAAAGCGCAGGCGGCTCGAGGCGTCCTGCTGCAAAGTCGAGGTGATGTACGGCAGGTAGGAGCTCTTGGTGCGGCGCTTCTTTTCGACGCCTATGACCTTGTAGCTCGCGCCCTCGAGCTTGCGCACGATCTCCTGCGCTTCGGCTTCCGTCCTCACCACGAGCTTCGGTTCGGGCTTGGCCTCGCTTTCGCCCTTCTCTTCGCCGTTGGTCTCAGCGTCAGCCGGCTCATTGCGAAGCCGGTTGAGCCGAGCCAGGAAGTGCTGGTCGGCTTTCTGCTTGGCCAGCTCGACGTCGATGGTCCAGGACTCGACGGGGACGAACTTCCGGATCTCTTCCTCGCGGTCGACCACAAGGCGCAGCGCGACCGACGAAACACGACCCGCGCCGATCCCCTTCTGCACCTTGCTCCATAGGAAAGGACTCAATCGGTAACCGACGAGCCGGTCGACGACCCGGCGTGCCTGCTGGGCATTGACCAGGCGCATGTCTATCTCGCGCGGGGATTCGAGGGCGCGGCGCACCGCCTCCGCCGTGATCTCATGGAACTCGATTCGCTTGGGCGAGCGCAGCTTCAGCACCTCCGCGAGATGCCAGGCGATCGCCTCTCCCTCCCGGTCAGGGTCCGAGGCCAGGATCACCTCTGTCTCATTCTTCGAGGCCGTCCGAAGCTCGCCGATGGTCTTCTTGCGGCTCTCCACCACCTCGTAATGGGGTTTGAAACCGGCCTCCACGTCCACGGCAAGCTCGTTTCCGGGCAGGTCGCGGACGTGGCCCATCGAGGCAAGAACGTCGAAACGGTCACCTAGAAACCGCTTCAGAGTCCTCGCCTTGGCGGGCGACTCGACGATGATCAATCCTTCCGACACTTCGCTCCTCTATATACCCAGCCAGCCCTGTTTCTTCCCCGAGCAGCTTCTGGGCGGGCAATCCTACGCTCGTTCTTTGCCGGGACGCAATGCCCGTACGTAGCCGGCCTCCCGACGGCGCACAGCGCCGCCCAGCTCGAGGGCGGTCAGCCTCCCGAGGACATCGGCCACCGGCAGCTGCAGCTTTCGAGCCAGGTCGGCGGCGTTCACAGGCAGCACGTCGGACAGATGGGCGACCAATCCGTCGCGCTCGGGGCTGAGAGCAAACCCCAGCCGCTCCGGCGGCAGCAAGGGGTCGTCGAGAACCTCGCCACCCCGACCGACCACGGCCAGGATGTCTCTGGCGTTCTGGACGAGCCCGGCGCCGTCCCTGAGCAGACCATGTGTACCCACAGAGAGCGGGGAGAAAACACTCCCCGGCACCGCCATCACCTCTTTGTGCAGGTGGAGGGCGGCCTCGGAAGTTATCAAAGCGCCAGATCCCTCGCCCGCCTCGACCACCACGACGACGTCCGAAATCGCGGCCATCGTCCAGTTGCGGGCGGGAAAGTTCTGGCGCCGCGGGATGGTGCCGTCAGCGAATTGGCTCACGAGCGCGCCTCCCGCGGAGAGGATCTCCCCGGCCAGGTGGCTGTGGGCGGCGGGGTAGACGACGTCAACGCCCGTTCCCATGACTGCAACCGTGACGCCTCCACCGTTCAGAGCGCCCCGGTGGGCGGCCGCGTCGATGCCGAGGGCAAGACCGCTCACCACGACCACGCCCGCGCGGGCCAGGTCGCTCGCCAGCTGCTCGGCGACCGCCTCGCCATACGGAGATGGCCGGCGCGACCCGACGATCGCCACGCGAGGGCCGGAAGGCGGCGGCCAGCGGCCGCGGGTTCGCAGTGCGGTGAGGTCAGGCAGCGACATCGTTGAGCCGGTAGCCGAGCGCTTCCAGGACATGGCGTTCTCCGATGTGCTCTGAGCCGTCGAGGTCGGCCGATGTGCGGGCCACGCGCCATGCCCGATGGAAGCCGCGGGCGGTCAGGCCGCGCTGCTCAGCCCATCGCTCGAGGGTTCGTCTTGAGGCTGCGTCGAGGGCGGCCAGCTGCCGAAGGCGGGCGGGTTTGAGCTGGGCGTTGAGGCAGCCC
>DATCPU010000286.1:0-4430 GCA_036569925.1 Candidatus Dormiibacterota bacterium | reverse complement strand
GTGCTCTGCTGGTACAGCGAGTCGCGCTTGAAATCGGAGCTGATCCGAGCCCCGAAGTTGTACTTGCTTCGCATCTCCGGATCTGTGATCGCCGTCCAGAGCCTTTCTGGCGTGGTCTTGATGTAGATCTCGAAAACCTTTTCCATGCTTGCCTCCAATGTGGTTTTGAGGTCGCTGAGCGATGCGACCCATGGTTCTGAGTACTTGCTCACCCACCTGTCGTGGACGAGCCGGATCGGGACAGGGTTCAGAAAGTGGAGCTTTTCGCGGCCGCGCCGCCGGGTCACGACCAGGCCGGCTTCCTCGAGGAGCTTCAGGTGCTTCATGACCCCGAACCGCGTCATCGAGAATCGCGCCTCCAGAGCGCTCAAGGTCTGTCCGTCCTGGCGGAAGAGCTCGTCGAGGAGGGCCCTCCTCGTGGGATCCGCCATTGCCCTGAACACCGCATCCATGGGTCGACTATACGTGACTATTCAGTCACATGTCAAGCGGCTATTCGACTCCGCACACCTCGCCCAGCTCGGGAGGGATGGGCCTGGCGGACTGCCCCGTGTTGCCGCAGAGCCTGTCGTTCGCGACGACCCAGCTACCGGCATCGTCCTCCAGTAAAACGAGGTGTGGCGAGCCTTGCGGCCCGTCCGAGGGGGCTGAGACCGCTCCGATCAGGACAGTGATCCTGGCGACTCCCGAGACACACTTGAGATCGCCGGTTTTCCCCTCCACTGTAGCCTCGGTGGCACCCGTGTCGAGGGCCGCTCGAATCGGCACCATAACCGCCGCCACGGTGCACGCATCCTTGGCCGGCGACGGGGTCCCGACGGCCGTTTCGCCGCATGCTGCGAGGGCCAGGCACGCCAGGGCTGCACACGTCCGACGAGCCCACCAGGCTCCGGGCCGCGAGATCAGCATCGCGGTGTCACCGTACAGCACAGCGAGCCAAACGTGAGGAAGTCCGCGGCCGGCGCGAGATCGCGTCTTAAGAGGCTTCCTCCAGCCACAGGTCGGCCTGGCTCTATATTGCTAGGCCGACCTTGGCTACACCTGACTCCAATCCACTGATTTCCGCGCGCGGACTGGGCAAGCGCTTTGGCGAGCTCGTCGCTGTCGACGGCATCGATTTCGACGTCGCACGAGGCGAGGCATTCGGCTTCCTGGGGCCGAACGGCGCGGGCAAGACCTCGACGATGCGCATGATCGCCTGCGTTTCGCCCGTGACGTCGGGCACCCTGAGAATCTTTGGCGAGAATCCGGCGACCCGTGGCGCTGAGATCCGGGCGCGGCTCGGCGTCGTGCCGCAAGCGGACACGCTTGACAACGAGCTGACCGTCCGCGAGAACCTGGTCATCTTCGCCCGCTACTTCGACATCCCTTGGGCCGAAGGCCGCAGGCGCGCGGACGAGCTCCTCGATTTCGTGCAGCTCAAAGAACGATCGAAGGACAAGGTTGAGGACCTCAGCGGGGGAATGAAGCGACGCTTGACGATCGCGCGAGCGTTGATCAACGAGCCGGACCTGCTGCTGCTCGATGAGCCGACCACGGGCCTCGACCCCCAGGCGCGCCATCTCGTGTGGGACCGCCTCTACCGCCTGAAGCAGCGTGGCGTGACGCTCGTGCTCACAACTCACTACATGGACGAGGCCGAGCAGTTGTGCGACCGGCTTGTGGTGATGGACAAGGCAAAGATCGTGGCGGAGGGCACGCCGCGCGAGCTCATCGAGAAGTATTCGACCAGGGAGGTGCTGGAGCTGCGCTTTCCATTGGACGCGCAGCCCGCGCTCGACCACACCCTGGACGGCCTGGCCGACCGTGTGGAGGTGCTGGCCGACCGGGTCCTGCTGTACACGTCGGACGGAGACGCTGCGGTCGCAGCAGTGCACGGCCGTGGTCTGCGCCCCGAAACGGCGCTGATTCGGCGCGGCACCCTGGAGGACGTCTTCCTCAGGCTGACCGGCAGGAGCCTGATCGACTGATGGCGGTGACCTCCGTCGTCCTGCCGGCGGGTGCCGCCCGGGTGGTCGAACACAACGCGCTGGTTTTCAAGCGCATGTGGCGTGGCTCGATGACAGTCTCGTTCTTCACCCCTCTTTTCTTCATCGCTTCGATGGGCCTCGGGCTCGGGAGCCTTGTCAACAAGAGCTCCGGCGGCGTGGGGGGCGTGCCTTACATCGACTTCCTGGCACCTGGCCTGTTGGCAGCGACGACGATGCAGACCGCGGCGTTCGAATGCACCTACCCCGTCCTTGGAAAAATTCTGTGGGACCACATCTACGACGCCATGCTCGCGACTCCCCTGGTGGTCCGCGACCTCGTGATCGGTGAGGTGGCGTGGGTGACCATCCGCATGTTGATGGTCGCCACGATCTTCTGGGTCGTGATGGCGGCCTTCGGCGTCGCCCACACGTTCGAATCGCTGCTGGCAATTCCAGCGGCCACGCTATGCGGACTGGCGTTTGCCACGCCGCTTATCGCCTTCACCTCCACACAGAAGAACGACAGCGTGATGGGCACGGTGTTCCGGCTGGTGATCACGCCTCTGTTTCTGTTCGGCGGCGCCTTCTTCCCGATCAGCCGGCTTCCGGAGTTCCTCCAGTGGGTGGCGTGGGCGACGCCGCTTTCGCATGGCGTCGCGTTGACGCGCGGGCTCGTGCTCGGCAACCTCGGCGCTCCGGACGGTGCCCTCCACGTGGCGGTCCTCCTCGTTTACGTGGTCGCCGGTGCGCTTATCGCGCGGCCGCTGCTGACCCGCAGGCTCGTGAAGTGAGCATCCGCACATTGCGCATGCCGACCAGGTCGATCCACGTGATCGAGCGAAACATGGTGCTGTTCCCGCACTTCTGGAAAGTCCTGGCGGCAGGCTTCGTCGAACCCGTGTTCTATCTGCTCGGCATCGGCTTTGGCATCGGTTCGCTGATTCGAACCATCGACCTGGGCGGCGGCCACACCGTGAGCTACGCGGTGTTTGTGGCGCCGGCGCTCATGGCGTCGTCAGCTATGAACGGCGCGATCTACGAGACGACGATGAATATGTTCTTCAAGCTGCGACACGCCAAGCTCTACGACAGCATGGTTGCGACCCCGGTTGGGGTCGAGGATGTGGCGGCGGGAGAGGTGATATGGGCAGTCGCGCGCGGCAGCGTTTACTCGATTGCTTTTCTGTTGTTCATGCTCGCGCTGGGCCTGGTCGCCTCGCCGTGGGCGATCCTGGCTATCCCCGCGGCGTTCCTGGTGGGTCTCGCCTTCGCGGCTCTTGGTTCGGCGGTGACCACCTTCATTCGACAGTGGCAGGACCTGGACATCATCCAGCTGGCGCTGCAGCCGATGTTCCTTTTTTCGGCATCTTTCTTTCCGATCACGGTCTACCCACCCGCGCTCCGCTTCCTGGTCGAGCTGACGCCCCTGTACCACGGCATCGATCTCATCCGCGGCTTGACGACGGGCGCGATCGGTCCCGGTTTGCTTGTGGACGTCGCCTATCTCGCAGCCCTTGCCGTGGTGGGCGTGACCGTCGCAGCGATGCGCCTGCGAACTCAGCTGATCAAGTAGCGGTCGCGCGCCGACCGATTACGAGCATCGCCGCCGAGCAACCCAGGACCCACGCCACAAGGGCGGCGAACGCGATCTCGCTCGGAAGGCCGCCCGCAGCGAACTGCCCTGACGGCGCGAAGAAGGCCACCCATGCGACGACCTGCAAGGCGGCGGCGACGGCTGCGGCCTGGCCGGCGCTTCGTGGGAGCCGGCGGGTGGTCAGGATCGCGTAGGCGCTCGAGGCTAGGAACAGAAGGGCTGGAAAAGTGGTCACCTGGAAAGCGAAATCCTGCAGATCGTTGAGGAGGGTGGCCCGAGAAGCGTCAGGGTTGGGGCGGTACACGAGCGATTGAAAAACGGCGACCTCAACGAGCGTGCATGCAGCCATCACGGCGACGGCGGCGAGCGCGGTCAAAGAGGCGGTGGTGCCGATCCAGTCGTGAAGCGTGGCCGCAAACACCAGGAGCAGGACCATGCCCAGGCATAGATCGAGGCTCTCGATCTCAAGGCCGACATGGTGCGACGCGAAGTAGGCGAGCACCTGCGAAGGGGGCGCCCCGGCGACCGGCGGCGGCGGCGCGATCAGGGCCGTCGAAACCATGAGGAGGACGGCCAGCGCGCCTGAAATCGGAAGCCAGCGCCGGGCGCGGGTCACTCGGGACATGTGCTGCGCAAGCGTAGCCCGCGGCAAGGACTGATCATTTACCCGTGCCGCTCGCCGCTCTGACTCCGCACAATGCGCGGCCGAGCTCAATCGACGCCAGGACGAAGCTGAACTCCCCGGTGCTGAGCCGTTTGGCCCGCGCGCGCGAGGTGCGGCCGTGGCAGCTCGCGACCGGCCTGGGTCAGATCGTGTCGACGACGCTGGTCAGGCTCGGCCACCGCCCGGCGCAAGCACCATTGGC
>DATCPU010000285.1:0-7780 GCA_036569925.1 Candidatus Dormiibacterota bacterium | reverse complement strand
GCCGGCGCAGAGGTGACGGTGGTGGCGCGAGCCCCGGGAGCCACCGCGCTCTACGCCGGCGGCATGGAGATCGTCGATGACCTCGACTCGACACTCAGGACTGAGCCGCACCACCCCTTCACCAGGCTGGGACTCGACGCTGTCCGCATTGCGACCGAGCTGGACACTGCAATCCAGGCGGTTCGTCTCGCGCTTGAGAAGGGCGGCCTCTCGTTCGAGGGCAGCTGGAAGACCCGCGGCCTATATGCGGACATCCACGGGCTCGCCAGGCCTGCGAACCTGGTGCCGGCGACAGTCGCGGGCGGCGAGCTGCGCGGCCTGGCAGGCCGGCGGGTGGCCGTGGTCGGCGTGCCGCAGGTGGGCGATTACGACGCCGCGTCGACGGCCCAGGCGCTGAAAGAGCTGCACGGTATCGACGCGTTCGCGGAGGACGCATCCATTCCAAATCTCCCGATGTCAGCATCGCTCACCGACCTGTACGGCCGCCCTGCACCGCGGCTGGCGAAGGCGCGCGCAGCTTTGGTCGCTTACCCGCCAGGTTTCACGAACCTCCCGGACGAAAGCTTCGAGCTCTTGGCAGCGCCGCCGTCGCCGCACGGATGGCGGCTCCAGCAAACGATCGGACTCGGCGCTGTGAAGGCGGAGATTCAAACTTTCGAATCGAAAGGAGGACGCATTACGGGAGCACGGGCCCAAGATCGCGTCTTCCGAGCTGACGCTTTCATATTGGCCGCCGGCCATCACATAGGTGGCGGAATTCGGGGCGGCCGCAGACTCCACGAGCCTCTGCTGGACCTTGGCGTTTTTCACGACGGCGTCCTGGCAAGCGCAGGCGGCGCGCGCCTACGTCACCTCGAGTATCTCGACCCCGCGGCCGAGATGCATAGCGGATTGATGACGGACAAGCAGCTGCATCCATTGAGTGAGGACGGCACCGCGTCGTACACGAATCTCTACGCGGCAGGTGCTGTGCTCGGCGGTTATGACTACGCCGGCGCTTGCGGCTTCGGCGTGCCTCTCCTTACGGGTTGGCTCGCCGGCACCTATGCGGCCAAGACCGCATGAGGGCGGAGATCGAGAAGATCGTCGGCGAAAGGCTAAGAGGGAACCCAGATGGTTCCCTCTCAGCGGCGGGCACTGCGCGCGCGCCTGCTCTCTTTCCGGCTATTGGATCGGCTTTACTCCGGATTGATTCCTCCTCGCGACGCATAGGCGTTGCAGAAAACAAAGTCATGGCCGGGGGGACCCCGGCCAACCCTGCCGCGATGGAATCAATTTCATGAGGGCGGAGATCGAGAAGATCGTCGGCGCCGCCGCGCTGGATGAGCGCGAGGTTCGCGATCACTGGCCGCTCGGGCTCATGGAGGAGCGCGATGGCGTTCAGCGCCCCAAGGTCCTGGTCGCACGGCCGGCCGGACGCGAGCAGGTGATCGCGATCCTTCGGTGGGCCGCGGCGAACAGCGTCGCCGTCACCCCGATGGGCGGAGGCACGGGCGTGTGCGGAGCGCTGGCGCCGCGCGCGGGCGAGCTCGTGCTCGACATGAGCGGTTTCGACCGCATCCTCGACCTCGATGAGATAAACCTGGTCTGCCGCTGCGAGTCAGGCGTCAATGGCCTCACCTTGGAGAAGCACCTGAATGAGCGCGGTCTCACGCTCGGCCACTTCCCAAGCTCGCTGCCCGGCACCACAGTCGGTGGGCTGCTGGCGACGCGCTCATCGGGCCAGGAGTCGAGCCGCTATGGCAACGTCGAGGACATGGTGCTCGGGCTGGCTGTAGTCCTCCCTGACGGCACTTTCGCCACGCCTAGACCGGGACCCAGATCCGCAGTGGGCCCGGCGCTGCATCAACTCTGGCTCGGCTCCGAAGGGGCCCTCGGTGTCATCCTCGGGGCTGAGCTGCGCGTGCACCGCCTGCCGGAGACCGTGGTGGGCAAGGGGTATGCATTCGGCGACCTCGCCTCAGGCCTCGATGCGATGCGAGCCGTGATGCAGTCCGGCATCAAGCCGCTTGTGTTGCGCTTGTACGACGCCGACGACACTGCTTTCAGCGGCTACGACCTGCCGGCCGAGCACTGTCTCCTGGTCGTCGCGACTGCAGGACTGGGCGAGGTTGCCAGGGCCGAGGCTGACGCCGTCAAGCGTTTCGCGGACGCCGCCAAAGATCTCGGTGACGAACCATGGCTGCGCTGGGAGAGCCACCGGTTCAGCCTCTCGGCCGAGCGCCTGAAAGCATTTCTCGATCCGCCCGGGGCATACGTCGACACCATTGAGCTGGCCGCACGGTGGACAGTGCTGGCCAAGCTTCACGCCGAGGTAAAGTCCGCAATAGCCATTGGTGGGTTGGCGTTATGCCATTTCAGCCACGCATACGAGCAAGGCTGCTGCGCATATTTTTCGTTTGGGGGATCCGCAGACTCGGAGGCTGAGGCCCGCGCCGCTTATGGGCGGGCATGGGAGGGTGCTATGACGGCTGCGCTTGGGCTGGGGGCGACCATCAGCCACCACCATGGGACCGGCCAGGCCCGCGCCCGATGGGTCGCGGACGAGATGGGCGGGTGGATGCGCGTCTGGCGTGCGGTCAAGGAGGGGCTCGACCCGACAGGAACCCTCAACCCACGCGCGTTGGGAGGTGCGTCATAGCCGCCCCGGTCCTGTTCATAGTCAACCCCGCCTCCGCGGCGGGCAAGGCCGCACGCGAGTGGTCTGGCGTCGCTGCCTGGCTGTCAACAGCAGGGCTGCCGTTCGATGCCACCCTCACCACCAGGCCGGGCGAGGCGACGGAGATTGCCCAACGAGCCGTGAGGGAGTCGCGCCCCGTCGTCGTTGCAGTTGGTGGCGATGGCACCCTCAACGAGGTGGTCAACGGCTTCTTTCACAATGGCGCTCCCATCCCGACGACCAGCAAGCTCGGGATGGTGCCACTGGGTACGGGTGGCGATTTCCGGCGTACCCTGCGGATCCCGCTCGACCCCAAGGAAGCGATCCATGTTATCCAGGCCGGAACGCCTCGCCGCCTTGATACCGGCTGCGTGACGTATGCGGGTGACGGTGGGTCGACCGCCGTACGCCATTTCATCAACATCGCCGACGCAGGATTGGGCGGCGAGGTCGCGCATCGTGTCAACGTCGGCAGCAAGCGCCTCGGCAGCGCTGCATTCACCATCGCCTCAGCGCTCGCGCTGATCGGCTGGAAGAACAAACCAATGCAGGTCGTCGTCGACGGCAACGCCATCGACATCGTTGCGCAGCAGGTGGTCGTCGCCAACTGCCAGTACTTCGGCGGGGGGATGCGGATGGCGCCGTCTGCCAAACCGACCGACGGCGTGTTCGATGTGATCCTGGTTGGCAACGTGGGCAAGCTCGAAAGCGTCCGCAAGCTCGGCAGCATCCGAAACGGAACCCACCTCGACGACCACAACCCAAAGATCCAGCTGATGTACGGCAAGCGCGTCTCCGTTTCGTCGAGGGAGGAAGTGCGAGTCGACCTTGACGGCGAGACCCCGGGCACGCTGCCCGCGCTATTCGAGATTCAGCCAGGGGCGATCGAATTCATCGCGCCGGTTTGACGAAGGGGGTCATCGCCACCCCGCACCGGCTCGCCGGCGAGGCGGGAGCCCAGGTCATGCGCGATGGCGGGAACGCCATCGATGCCGCGATAGCAGCGGACGCGGTGCTGTGCGTGGTCTATCCGCACATGACCTCGGTCGGTGGGGACCTCATGGCCATCGTGTGGCCTGCCGGCGTCTCGGCGCCAATCGGCTTGATCGGCGCCGGGAGCTCGGGCGAGCTCGCAACAATCGACGAGGTCCGGTCTCGCGGTCACGAGGAGATGCCGGAGAGGGGCGCGCTGAGCGTCACCGTCCCTGGCACGGTCGACGCATGGGGCCGCCTGCTCGAGAGGTTTGGCACGCTCGGCATGGCGGCAGTGCTGGATCCGGCGGCGACACTCGCTCGGGACGGCTTCCTGATCACCGAGCATCTGTCGGACGATCTCAAAGAGGAGGCCGAGCTGCTCGGTCGCGAGCAGGCGGCGCAGGCCCTTTATCCGCCGATGGAGGCGGGAATGCTTCTGCGCAATCCCGACCTGGCGTCGGTCCTCACGGACATCGGCCGGACCGGGATCAACACCTTCTACCGCGGAGCCATTGGCGCCGCGATCGCCGAAGCGCTCCGGCGGCGTGATGGATTCGTCACGGCGCGCGACCTTGCCACGCACCGGACTCACTGGGTCGACCCGGTGGCTGTCGAATATCGAGGACTTACCGTTTATGAGCTGCCGCCGCCCACGCAGGGCCTTACCGCCAGCGCCATGCTTGCCAGGCTGCGGCGATTCGACCGCCACGCACTCGAGCCCGGAGCCGCGTTCATCTCTGAGTTCAAGAAGATCCGCGACGACTGCTACGCGCTGAGAGATCGCTACATCACCGACCCGGATTTTTCCCCGGCGCCGTTAGAGCCGTTTCTCGATCCGATGCATGTGACCTCCGACGCCTCCGGGCATCCGCGCGACGGCGGCGACACCATCTACCTGTGCGCCGCGGACGAACACGGCAACCTGGTGTCGCTGATCCAGAGTGTGTCGTACGGATTCGGGTCAGGCATCGTCGCGGAAGGCACCGGCATGCTGCTACACAATCGGGGCTCGTATTTCAAGCTGGATCCCGCGCATGTGAACCGGCTGGAGCCGAAGAAGCGCACCATGCACACGCTCATCCCGGCGATGGCGGCGCGCGGCGGCCGGCCGTGGGCGAGCTTCGGGTCGATGGGTGGGGACGGCCAGCCGCAGCTGCAGACACAGGTTCTGATGAACCTCGTCGACCACGGTTTGGAGCCGGCCGAGGCGGTGGCACGCCCGCGGGTACGGATCCAGGCGCACGGCGAGAAGATCTCGGTCGAGGCTGATTACCCCGGCGCCGGGGAGCTGAGGCGCTCAGGTCTCAACATCGAGCTGATGCCGCCAAAACACCACACGCTCGGCCATGCGCACGCGATCCTGGTGGACGGCCCCGGCGCGTGGCGGGCCGGGGCGGACCCCAGGTCTGACGGCTCAGTCGAGCGCTCGCCCTAAAACGGTGCTCTACCTCGCCTGGGTATAATTCGTATTCGGTTTGGCAATAGAGACTGAAGTCAAGGGCAAGCTGATAGCGGAGCATAGGCGCGCTGATACGGACACGGGTTCACCCGAGGTCCAGGTCGCGCTGTTCACAACCCGCATCCGGGAGCTGACCGAGCACCTGAAAACGCATGCCAAGGACCACCACTCGCGCCGCGGCCTTCTACTCCTGGTTGGCAAGCAACGGCGTCTGCTGAACTATCTGAGGGATACCGACGTCGAGCGCTACCGCTCGCTCGTCGCCAAGCTCGGGATCAGGAGATAAGCCGCGGCTGGGCGGAAAACTCAGCCGATTAAGTCGAGCCGATTAAGTCAATCGGGAGGACTCCACGCTGGTCGCGCTGAAGTCAGCTCTTAGAAGCTCTCGCTGAGGCCATAGGCCTGAGCCGCAGCTGCTAGGAACCTGACCCAGGGTCGCACCTCGGGGATGTCCTCCCAAATGGAGGTATTCGCGTGGCAATTGTCACAAAAAACGTAGAGGTCGCCGGAAGGCGACTGTCGATCGAGACCGGCCGGGTGGCCGAGCAGGCGAACGGGGCGGTGGTTCTCCGCCAGGGCGACTCGGTCGTGCTCAGCACGGCCGTGATGTCTAAGGAGCCGCGGATGGGAGTGGACTTCTTCCCGCTCACATGCGACTACGAGGAGAAGCTGTACGCGGTCGGCAAGATACCTGGCGCGTTCATGCGCCGTGAGGGCAGGCCCAGCGAGACCGCGATCCTCGCCTCGAGGCTCACCGACCGCCCGTTGCGGCCGCTGTTCCCCGACATGTTCCGGCTCGACATACAGGTCGTCTCGACCGTCCTGTCGGCCGACCAGGAAAACGACCCGACCATCCTCAGCATCAACGGGGCGTCCACCGCGCTGACGATCTCCGACATCCCATGGGCAGGCCCGGTTGGGGCGGTAAGGATGGGATATCTCGACGGAGCGTTGGTGGTCAACCCGCCGTCGTCGCGCATGGCTGACTCCGACCTCGACCTCGTGGTTGCCGGCACCGCTGACGCCATCCTGATGGTGGAGGCCGGCGCCAAAGGCGTCACTGAGAAGACGGTGGTCGACGCTCTTCAGATGGCGCACGAGGCGATCAAGCAGCTTTGCGCCGCCCAGGTCGAGCTGCAGCAGCAGATCGGCAAGCCTAAGTACCAGTACACGCCGCCCTCCTACCCGGAGCAGGTGGTCGAGGTTGTGAGCGAGTACCTCGCCTTGCGTCTCGACCAGGCAGCTTTCGGACCCGACAAAGCATCGCGAGAAGCGAGCACCGACGAGCTGCGAAAAAAGACGATCGCAGAGCTCGGTGAGCGGTTTCCGGAGCACATCGACATCCTCGGCAAGCTCTTCGACAAGAAGCTCAAGGACCGTGTGCGCGAGCGCATCGTCGAAGAGGGCGTGCGCATCGATGGCCGCGGCCTCAAGGACGTTCGCGAGATAACTGTTGAGGTTGGGGTCCTCCCACGCACGCACGGCTCAGGTCTCTTCACCCGCGGCCAGACGCAGGCTCTGACGATCGCGACCCTAGGTTCGATGTCGGACAAGCAGAAAATCGACGGCCTTGGGCTCGAAGAGTTCAAGCGCTATATGCACCACTACAACTTCCCCCCCTTCTCTGTCGGCGAGGCGCGCCCGCTGCGCGGCCCTGGACGCCGTGAGATCGGGCATGGCGCGCTCGCCGAGCGAGCGCTGCTGGCGGTCATTCCGTCGGTCGACGAGTGGCCTTACACGATGCGATTGGTCTCGGAAATCCTCAGCTCCAACGGCTCGACGTCGATGGCCTCGGTTTGTGGCTCGACGCTGTCGTTGATGGATGCTGGCGTTCCGATCAAGGCGCCTGTGGCGGGTATCGCGATGGGCCTGGTGACACGCGAAGGCAAGTTCGCGGTGCTCACGGACATCCAGGGCGTCGAGGACAACCTCGGCGACATGGACTTCAAGGTGGCGGGCACCAAGGACGGAATCACCGCGCTTCAGATGGATATCAAGATCAAGGGACTGCCGCACGAGATCCTGGCGCAGGCGCTCGAACAGGCCCGTGAGGCGCGGCTGTTCGTGCTCGACAAGATGCTGGCTGTGATCGCTGAACCTCGCGCGGAGCTGAGCCAATACGCACCGCGCATCACCACCATTCACATCAACCCGGACAAGATCCGCGACATCATCGGCCCGGGAGGCAAGATGATCCGCAAGATCACCGAGGAGACCGGAGCCCAGATCGACGTCGAGGACGATGGCAGCGTGTTCATCGCGGCGGCCGACAGGGACGCCGGCCAGAGGGCGATCGATTGGATCAAGGGCCTTACGGACGAGATCGAGGTCGGCAAGATCTACAGGGGCAAGGTTGTCCGCATAATGCCCTTCGGCGCCTTCGTCGAGGTGCTGCCGAACCAGGACGGCCTGGTCCACATCTCCAAGCTCACGGACCATCGAGTTGAGCGAGTGGAGGAGATCGCCAATGTGGGCGACGAGATCATGGTCAAGGCGACCGAGGTCGACAGCCAGGGGCGGCTCAACCTGAGCCGCCAGGCCGCCATCGAGGAATTGACCGCGAAGGGCGAGCCGATCGACGAGAAGATCGACAAGGAGGCGATGGCGGTGGCGCTGGCGTCACCACCACCACCACCGCGCGAGGGTGGGTTCAGCGGCGGCAACCGCGGAGGCCGCAATGGCGGGGG